>JBKJLR010000242.1:0-8490 GCA_046596865.1 Chitinophagaceae bacterium | reverse complement strand
ACATGTTGAAATAGCTATTTGCCAGTTCAGTATTGCCCAATTTGCTATGAACAGCGCTTAAGGTATTAAACGTATAGCCTATATAATCATAATAATGAATTCGCATAATCACCTCATAATCCATTTGTGAATATTTAAAGGCAGAGTCAACCTGATTGAGTGCTAGGTAAACATCAGCCAGGTTACCGAAAACCCAGGTCTTGGCTCTGTCGTATTTCAACTTATCTGCTAATGCTTGCACTGATAAGTAGTAACTTATAGCTTTTGGATAATTAGCCAAATCTTTATAAACATTTCCGATTAAGTGATTAATATATGCTACTATTCGATCATTGCCTGTTCGCAGAGCTATATCACTTGCATTAAAGTGATATTTTAAGCTCTTTTCGGCATCTCCGAAGCTCCTGTAAGTATTGGCTATACGTCCGAGGGCAAACACCTCACTGATTTTGTCTTCTGATTCTTTTGAGTAAACCAAAAGCTTTTTGGCATTTTCTAAATCCAGTAGAGGATCTGATTCTGCAGTATTGGAAAAGAAACCGAGTAACATCTCAAAACGTGTACTGTCATCCTTCTCAGTAGTAATTTTTGGTAACAAAGAATCAATATTTGTTTGTGCAAGCAAAGGGTGCATGAGTATGGATAAAAAGAACAGTAGTATTATTTTTTTCATGCTTAATTTATTTGCGTTTTATCACCTTCCAGTTTCTCAATCGTCTTCTTCGCTGCCGCCAATCGTATTGCCTTATTCTTCTCCGTCATTCTTTCTTTAATCCATTTTTCCAAACGGTGATGCATTGGAATAAGCAGCGAAGCAATAACTACCAATGCCAGCAACATCAATACAGGCGATTCATGTGTGAATGATGCAAGCCAGGGATGAATGAGTAAGTTGATAAATTCAAACACAATTAATAAACCAAGTATCCCAAAAAAAGAGATCAATCTTTCATTGGCAACAACGCTGCGACTGAATAATAAAAAGAAAATGATAAATGTGATGATACCGAAAGCAATTAAAGCGTATTGAATGTTTTGCCGGCGTTCCTCATTGGCTTTTATTTTTTCTGTTGATAATTCCTGTTGCCTCAGCTCTTCATCAAAAGTCATTACCTGGATTTGCTGATTTATTTTATTGCTGAACACCGAATCATTGGCTATTTTATAAATGCCGGCGTATTTCAAAGTACTGTCGCAATTGCTTTTTTCATATGATTCAGCAAGCATTTTTGCAGGTTTTACACTCATGAAAAAGAAGGGAGTATTCCGGACGGCAGCTAATGCTTTCTTCAGATAAAAAGTACAGCTATCCTGTTGGTTCATCCGTTGAAAATGTTCAGCCAGAAAGGTGTATGCAAAACATAATCTTCTTAGATTATGCATCTCGCCCGCTTGTTGGATCGCCATGTTATAATAGGCAACAGCTAACCCCGAATTTCCTATTTTACTGTGCACACTTCCTAAATTCCAAAGGATATATGGCAAATCAACTTTATTAATTTGTTGACTCAATTCATAAGCTCTTTGTAAATATGTTAAGGAAGAATCCAATTTATTTAGATTCAGATAACAGACGCCAATATTCATCAGGGGCCAGATCTTTATTACTTCATTTTTCGCTTTAGCTGCATCCTTTAATGCTGTTGTATAAATCTTGAAGGCCTTTTCCCATTCATCACGGTCCCGGTAGGTATGTCCTATTTGGTTTTTAAGCATGGCTAATATTGAAAAGTTACCTGCTTTTTCTGCCGATAGCAATCCCTTTTGCTGAACCTCCAACGCCCGTAAGGGATTCCCGCTAACCCGGTAACCTGTTCCTAAAAAGCAATATGCAGATGCTTCTTTAATAAGGTCATTGTTTTTCTGTGCCTGTATCAGAAGTGCCTGGCCCGTTTGGATGACCAGGTAAGGGTCTCTGTCAAATCCTGTTTCCCAAATGCTGAAGATTAAATCAACCTTTTTGTCTTCGTCTTTTTCAACAGCAATTTTTTGCAATATTGAATCTATAGACTGGCTTTGGGTGTAGGCTAAAGCCGTAGCTAACAGTAAATAGAACAGCACCAAAATTTTTTTCATTGTTATTTATTTTCAATTTACTGGTTTGGCGGGGTTATGAAAATGTGCGGTTTTTTTTATTTCAGGTGATATTCTTTTTTTAAATTCGCAATAAGATTTTCCGCCGATCTTAGTGCACGGATTATAATTCTATTGGCAACACGGTAAGCTGTTTTGAGAGTAATTACCTGTATAATAAAATCGTTAATTATTGTTGGGTCATTCGTAATGAGGTCCGGATTTCCGGTTGGTCTCGATATGGCGGTCGTCTCATCCGTCATCTCATCCCATACTTGTGCTTCGAATATTCTTCCGACATTATTTGTCAATATGCTGTTTCTGAACTGGAGTTCAAGGGCCTGTTGATTTAATACTGCCTGTATTTCTTCATTGTCATAAATTGTAATGCTGTCAGCTGCTTGTTTGTTCCTGATAAGTCTTAGGCTCCCCGAGTTTTTTAACTGGGTAATTGTTCTGTCATGATACTTGAATGGGGTCATTCTGAGTAAAAACCGGGCATAAAAGTAAATGTCATTCATATTGTTTTTATTTTTCTGCTTCAGCAGATATACTAGCGAATCATAGTAGCTGGTATATTTTTCCCGTGCAATTGCCGATTGCTTAAGGGATTCTATATCCAGCTCCACGTCCCGGATCAGTGAAATAATATACTGCTTCTCCCTTTTGCTTTCAATGATATGTTCTCGCTGGTTTTCTACAAAGAATCCAGCTGTTACCGCCAGGAACAACATAAAAAACTCCCAGATATAATGGGTCCATTTTTTTCTTGGGGTGTGTGCATGGTGATGTACTTCCATTTTTACATTTATTTAAAATAGCGATAACAAAAGGAGGCAATAAATAAAATAATAAAAAGAATAATCAATCGGATTATTCTTTTGTTACTCGCTGAGTTTTTCGTATTCAAGAACTTGCTTATTATAAAACTGCCAGCTTTATATTCTTAATTGTTCTCTTGCTTTTTCTTTCCCCTTTAATGATAATAACCGATTTGGAGCTAGTTTAAGTGAAAGTTCAAATTGTTCCAGTGCCAGTTTTGGCTGACCGGTTTCCAGTAACCATTCCCCGTACATCTCGTAGGTAGGTTTTACAATTGCAGGTGGTCCATATGAAAAACCTACTTTTTGTTGTAATGCGGTAGCCTGTTGCAATAATTTTTCTGTTGCAGCAGCGTCTTTTCTTAACCAGGTTTTCATGGCTTTCAGTTGCAGTTCCATCGCTTCTGATTCCAGTAAATCATTTTTTGTGGCGATAGCACGGTTGATATTACCGCAGATCCTTATGCCTTTATCAGCGGCTTTTGATTGTTCAATTAACCTGTCCCCAGCCATTTTAGTTATTACTTCTTCAATTGCCGTTTCATCCTTTTGATAAAAAGCATTCATACCTGTAACAAAATTATTTCTGGCCCGGGTTAATATATTCAGATCCTTATTTTCAAATGAGATAGCCACCACTTCTTTAGAATAGTCATTTGTTTCAGCCAGGTAAGTTGTCTTCAAATAAAAAACATGGTTTCTTGCTTTTGGACTTGGTAATGTGCTGCAATACTTTTTTACACTATCCAGCATATTGCGGGCCTTCTCTTTATTGCCATTTTGTAAATAACCGTACTGTAACCAATGATAGGCATGATAACCTAATGCATCATTGTTAAGTTTTTTTCTATCTCTTCTGTTCATTTCCGCTGCCCAGGAAATTTCGTTGCTGTTGATCAGCTTTTCCCAAAGACCCAATGCCAGGTATATATGAGTGGGCATATGTAAAGCATGGCCGGCATCTTTCGCTACCAAAGCGTATTTATCTGCTACAGCCAACGCTTTTTCTGCATAATCTGGATTGTCTAATGCGTGAATAATGTAATGCAATGCGCCGGGGTGATTGGGATTTCTCTGCAGAATTTCATTTCCAATATCAGCAGCCTTTTGTAAAATGCTCATGTCCTGCTCGGTAGTTCCCCATCCGTTTAATGAAAGACTGTAAAAGGCAGCTACTTCATCATTACCTGGATATTTTTTATAAAGGGTTTCCATATAAGTAGCATAAATGCTGTCCCGCTCTGCTTTATTTCCCTTTCCATATAAAATATTTATACCACTGATCAAATCTTTTTCCAATGTTGTTTTGGCAAGAGTCCTCCGTTCTGCTGCTGTCGGAGCTAATTGGTTAAGAAGGGCAACTCCCCGATCATAATCCTGTTCTTGCCATAGCGGATGATTGAGTGTCATGGCTTCGCCCCAATAAGCCATAACGAAAGCGGGGTCTATTTTTTTTACTTGTTGAAAAGCTTCTGCCGCATCTGCATATTCAAAACTATGCAGGAGCAACATGCCCTTTTTAAAAATCGGCTGTACTTCTTCTTTTCCAGTTACTTGGAAACTGATATTTCCCAAGGTATCTGATGGCGTTTTTTTTGGGTTCACGCAACTGGTTGCCAAAAAGGAAAATAAAATAAGCAGAAGGAGGTTGTTGAGTTGCATGCGAGTTGTTTTTTGGTTTTTAAATTTACTGAATTTAAAACCGTTTCCCATCATCCATAATTATTGTACATTATTCAAAACTGTATTCGTGTTTAATAAATTCAATAAGCCGTATAGCCAGTTGCCGCTGGACTACAGCCGTACGTTTATAAAATTTAGCTGTCGTGGAATAGTAATGATAATTAAGCGAAACCCGGTTTATATCTTTTAAGTCATTAGAAAGTAAGACCGTGTTCCCCGCTGGCCTGTTGATGATAAGCCGGCTGCCATAGAGAGTCGTCAATCCGACATTCATCATTTGCTGAAAAACATAGCTGTCAAACAATAAAACGTTTCCTTTATGGATTTCATCAAGTTTCAGGCGCATCAGGTCGGTTTGATTGGACAGCCATTGAAATGCTACATAATAGGTGCCGATACTATCCAGCAACCTTTTGGGTTTGATAAATCTGAGCAGACCGGAATTTTTCATCTGGTCAAAGGATTTTGAATTGGAGTAATAATATCCAACATTGGCAGTAACGCTTCTTGCAGCATAGTAAGCAGTGGAGGCATTTGTAATATCTGAATGTAACACTTCAATTAGTGAATCTGCCATTAGAATGCTGTAGGTATTACGGTCTATTACTGAATCAAACAGAAGGATATCGGTTTTAAGATCAGATAGCAGCGAATGCATGTGAGTCTTTACTTCTTTTTTATGAAGAATCCCTTCCCTGAGATTTTCAGCATAAAACCCTAATCCTACAGCGAGGAACAACATGAGAAATTCCCAGAGATAATGGGTCCATTTTTTGCGAAGCCCCCGGTGACCACCGGGGTCTGCAGGGGGATGGGTATGAGCGTGTACTTCCATAAAGTTTCGTTAATACGTTTTTAGTTTTTGCCTTTTACTTATTCTCAATTGATTTTATAATCAAACTCAACACATCACCAACTTTATCATCAGCCATCCACCGGGCCACTACTACTAAATCATGTTCGTTGTCAATTATGATAAAATTGCCACCAAAACCCTGCGCCGAATAAACTTTGGATGAAACATCTTTCCATTTTTTATCCGCATTTATCCACCACATGTACCCATAATTTTTGTTCGGGATTGAAGATTGCTGCGCAGCGTTCACCCATTTTTCAGATACCAATTGTTTGTTTTTCCATTTTCCATTTCTTAAAAACAATAAACCAAATCTGGCCTGGTCGAGTGTGTTGATGAAAATTCCTCCTCCATGATGCCCGCCACCGCTTACTGATTGCATCATCAAACCATCCAAATTGACAAAAGCGTTTTCGTAACCATACCAACGCCAGGTAGTAGAAGCGCCGATGGGATCCATGATCTTTTCTTTCAGTACAACCGGTAAAGGTTTCCGCCAAACCTGTAATAAAGAATAAGCCAGCAGGTTTACCCTTACATCATTGTACTCAAACACAGTTCCGGGCTCCAGTAGTTTCCTGTTTTTCCAATCATCTATGCCGCCTTCTTTGGGTGGCCGGTCTGCCCAGTCGTTAAGCCCGAAAAGACTACCACTCCAGTCGGATGATTGGGTTAATAAATTATCCCAGGTAATTTTTGAATTGTGTTCACCTTCAAAACTATCATCCCAAACATACTTACTTACTTTATCGATCACATTTTTTATCAGGCCATTGTCGACGGCAAGGCCGGCCATAGTGGATAAGAAACTTTTTGTTCCACTAAACGTCATATCCACCCGGTTTACATCGCCCCATTGTGCCACGATGTAGCCATTTTTTATTACCAGGCCTGCGGGTCCGCCTCTTTTCTTCATTGGCCCGATGATTTTATAATTGGGCTCAGTGGCATAGGCTTTCATATTGGCAATACGCAGATCCCGTTCCACTTTGTTTTCACTTTTCAGGGCAAGGTTCACAGCACTATCCAGCAATTGTTGATTCATCTTCAGCTCCGCAGGGTTTTTTACTTGCCAGGCTGTATCGGGATAATAGATTTGCTGGGCATTGGCAGTAACGAAAAACAAACAAAGGAGAGCGGTAAAAATTTTTGTTCTCATTTTCTAAAATTTATCCTCATTATTTAATTTCAAACAACACAAGGTTGATTTTTTCATTCTTTTTTGCAGAGAAATAGAAGGAACTGCCTGGCGGGATATAAAAATATCCGCCATTTTTTATTAGCATTGATTTTTTTCTTTTGGTGTCATGAAATAATATTTCATTTCCATGTACCAACTCTGCAACAAGAGGGCCCCGGCCACTGATTGCATGTTTTGTAAACGAAGAATCGGTTAACTGGTAGGCGACTGCCTTTTCATTTTCAAATAACAGGGTAAAAGGCAAAGGGGTAAATAGCCCTTTGCTTTTATAAGAAGATAGCATTTCTATAACAGTTACATGGAATGGTACCGTATCACAATTACTCACCCGGTGAACCAGGATATCATTCAAAAAGGAGCGATAGGATGCACTGCCGGCTATATTTTGAGATCTTTCCCAACCCTGTCCTTTTATCTGAATACATACGTTTGTGTTGGTGAACTGTAAAAATAGAGAAGGGGTTGAGTGAATATGAAATTGGGTAGTATCACCTGGTGGAATCCTGACATCTAACAGGCGGACGTATTTATTCTCCAGTACTTTTTTATGTCGCGGTTCTTTACTTACTTGTACCTGGGCATAAATTATGAATGAGTTCAGGAGCAGAGAAAATAGGATTAAAAATTCCAAGAGATAATGAGTCCATTTTTTGCGTAGCGCCCGATGTCCTGAGCTTGTCGAAGGACCGGGGTCGGCAGCGAAATGAGAATATGCATGTACTTCCATTATATTTTTATAAAACTTTATTTATATCCTTTTTTATCCAGCAGATCAAACAGTCTCATTGCCTTATTCTTTATATAAAGCATCCAAATCAGTTGTCCATTTAATCCAGTTTTGAATTCATTTATAGCATTAAAATACTTATTTAATTCAGCAGGGTCGTCCGACAACAGGAATAATTCACCTGTCTGTTTTTTTTGATTTAAATCTTCTAAATGCAAAAAATCAATCATTTTATTATGGGCATTTTTGGAATTTTGTTGAATATTTTCCAGCACTCCCTGGTGAATATGCATTTCTCTTATCGTCCCATCATAATCAACGATGCTGTCAGCTATTTCCTTATCGCTGATTAAACGCAAGCCCCCAGCATTTTTTAATTGCTGGATGGTCCTGTCTGTATATATAAAATCTTTAAATCCTCTTGAGTTAATGATAATTTCCTTTAAGCAGTCGGTTGAATGGCTGTTTTCTTTTAAGGTATTAAAACAACCGATCAGGTCTTTCAGGGCCTCCATTGTTGCTGTTAATTCAGTAATACTAATATTGCATTGTGCTGTATCTTTTTTTAAATCTTCCCGAAAAGAATAAATGTATTGTTCCCCTCTGTGCTTTTCTATCTGATGTTCCCTGAAGTTCTCTGCCAAAAACCCACAGAACACAGCAAGGAACAGCATTAAAAACTCCCAGAAATAGTGAGTCCATTTTTTCCTGCCCCGGTGGTTATCGATGGAATTGGTATGAGCGTGGTGATGTACTTCCATATTATTGCAACAAGTCCATTTGGTTGGTATTAATTTTCAAATATAGAGTTTGTCCAGCTCAGGGCTAATAGCAAAATCATAGATCTGTTATTACATCAAAGCCTTTAAAACTACCAACTACGGCGAGCCCGGTTATTTTTTTGGTAATTCCTTTTTGTTTTATTTTCCCGGCTACCTGGTTCATGGTAGCGCCGCTGCCGACGGCATCGTCAATTAAAAGCAGGTGTTTATATTTTACCGTTTCAGTTACGGCAAAACTGTTTTCTGCGTTCGTGATGCGTTCTTCAATTTTGTTCAACGACTTTTGTGGAACGGGAATAATGCCGGAAATTTTCTGAATAGTAATTTTCGGCAGGTTGATCTTTAAA
>JBKJLR010000214.1:0-2632 GCA_046596865.1 Chitinophagaceae bacterium | reverse complement strand
AATCATTTTTACTAGTTGATTCTTTCCAATTGCTTCAGCGATCTGTTTTGCATGAATATGGTCTTCCTCCAGTCTTTCAATGTTATTTTGCAAAGCATAGATACCGGCTGCGGCAATAAAACCCGCCTGTCGCATACCACCACCAAACACTTTCCTTACACGTCTTGCTTTTTTAATGAAATCTTTTTTCCCCAGCAATAAACTGCCTACCGGGCAGCCCAGGCTTTTACTCAGGCAAATAGAAATGCTGTCAAATGCATCGCCGTATTGTTTGGGTGTTTCATTTTTTGCTACCAGGGCATTCCACAACCTGGCCCCATCCAAATGAAAAGCAAGTTTTTTTTCTTTACAAACAGCCTGTATCTTTTTTATGTCTGCAATATCATAGCAACTTCCACCACCACGATTTGAGGTGTTTTCCAGGGAAACTAAGCTGGTATGTGCACGGTGTGCATCATCAGGCTGAATGACTGCTGATATTTGTTCAGCAGTAATTCTGCCATAGCTTCCTTGTAATAATTTTACGGAGGCGCCGGAGTTAAAGGCAATGCCTCCACCTTCGTATTGGTAAATATGTGAGCTTTCATCACAGATCACCTCATCACCGGGTTGGGTGTGACATTTAATCGCTATCTGGTTGGTCATAGTGCCGGAGGGACAGAACAGTGCGGCTTCCATACCATACATATCGGCGGCCATATTTTCTAATTCATTAATTGAGGGGTCTTCACCAAAGACATCATCTCCTACTTTGGCCTTCATCATAGCTTCCAGCATGGCAGGTGTTGGTTTGGTCACCGTATCTGAACGGAAATCAATTATCATGTGCTTAATTTATTTGCAATATAAACAGTTCGCCCCTGAAATTTGGCATTTTACGAACAGCGTTCTTTTAAAATCCATCTCTTACTTATCTTGTTGGCGTATGCGTCAGCCTACTATTCCTGAATATATTGTCATTATTTCAACTTCGCTGGTATTGGCCTTTGCAGGGCTATACCTGCTCGCAAACTTTGCCCGTCTTTTTAGAAGAAGCATCAGCAATGAGTTACTTCGTAAAAATGTGGCAGTGTGGTTAGTAATATTTTGCATATCGGCAGCTATGTCGCCCATGAGCAGTGGGTTTTTTTATCTTCTATATACTGATGGATTTGGTAAAGTATTACTGTTGCAAGTGCTGTCAACAACGGCCAATACTCTTTTTGGATACAATGCCGTACGGCTTGTTACAGAACGAAAAGATGTAAAAAATTTTTCCTTCATTAAGCAGACCCTGCTGGTACTGGTAGTACTGGTGTTGATGGCCATTGTACTTAATTTACCTTTTATCTACCTGTTTTATAATAATCATGCGCAGTTTATTGGCTATTCCATTTTGTCAAGCATTTACCTTGGTGGTGCAACAGGCCTTGTGTATGCAGTAACCAATTATCTGAACATTGAACGAAAACGAAAAATTGATGAGAAAGAACTGGAATTGAGTCGCCTCCGGGAATTAAAAACCAAAGCAGAACTGGATGCCCTTCATTCCAAAATCAACCCTCATTTTTTATACAATGCTTTGAATTCGATTGCGGACCTTTCTGTAACCGATGGGAAAAAAGCAAGACGGATGACGATTGCACTCTCAGATTTATTCCGGTACAGTATTAATTATAGCAATAATAATTACTCAACAGTAAAGGATGAGGTAGAGATGGCGAACGTCTATCTCCAGATAGAAAAGATCAGGTTTGAGGATAAACTGAATTATTCGCTGCAAGTGGAGGATGAATTAAATCATTACCTGGTACCAAGATTTGTGTTGCAGCCCCTGGTAGAAAATGCAGTGAAGCATGGGCTGAAAGCGACCGGCAAAATGACGGAGATAAATCTGGAGGTAAAGAAAAATGGCAGGGGCTTAGTAATGAATATTTCTGACACCGGCCCTGCATTCCCCGATGAACTGAGCCCGGGTTATGGCGTAAAAAGTGTGTATGACAAACTGGACCTTTTGTTCCCTGGTAATTATGAAATACATTTCACTAACCACCCGGTAAAACAGGTTTCTCTCCATATTGATAAATTAATGAAAGATGAGCCAGCTATTTAAAGCAATTGTAATAGATGATGAACCTGCTGCAAGAAGGTTAATGAAAAGCCTGTTGGAGGAGCATAAGGATGTGGTGGAGGTTATTGGTGAGGCTGGCAATGGGAGGGAAGCCATTGCTGCAATCGAAGAGCTGAAACCAGATGTAATTTTTTTAGACATACAAATGCCGGACCTCACCGGCTTTGAAGTTATTGATCAGCTAAAAATAAAACCTAACATCATTTTCACTACGGCGTATGAACAATATGCGATCAAGGCATTTGAAACTTTCTCTATTGACTATTTACTAAAACCCATAAAAGAAGAACGGCTGGAACAAAGCATAGCAAAATTAAAACAATTTGGAAGATTGGCTCAGTCCATTGATTTGGCTGGGTTGCAGGAGATCATCCGGCAGTTTCAGGCGCCGCAAAAAGCAACTGCGCTACCGATAAAAACAGGTGACAGGATAAATCTAATCCGGTTTGAAAATATCAGTTATATGGAAGCCAGTGATAAGTATGTATTTATTTTCACTGTAGACGGACACAAGCATTTAAC
>JBKJLR010000219.1:0-4364 GCA_046596865.1 Chitinophagaceae bacterium | reverse complement strand
AGCACGACCTTGCCAAGGTCGGGGTGGCCGGTTCGAGCCCGGTCTTTCGCTCCAAAAATCCTTCCTCCTTTGGTGGAGGGATTTTTTTTGAAATATCCCTCCACCAAAGGAGGAAGGATTTTTGGAGCGAAAGACCGGGCTCGAACCGGCCACCCCGACCTTGGCAAGGTCGTGCTCTACCAAATGAGCTACTTTCGCATCTGCAAATTCATTTGACGTAACCTTACTCAAATTCGCCAAATGAACTATTTACCTGTACATTTTGACTGAATTTTAATCAGCCAGATAAAGAACTAAAGGGTCGCAAAAATAGGGCATAGGCCCTTTTTAAAAAAATTTTACTGTATCTTATTTATACTTGGGAGTATATAAACTGCTTTCCTGTACCTGGACCTGGGTCTTGCTGTAACGCTTACTGTACAACATGTAGCAACCACCGAAAACAAAAGCTACGATACAGGCAACCTGCAGGTAAAAAAGAAAGGCCGACGAGGATACCCAATTATGAGTGAAGTCCTTATCCTGAACTTTTTGAACTTCCTGCTGATATTCAAGTTGATTGTCCATAAGGGAATTTTTCAGATGCAAAAATAAGGGTTAAGGGTAAAAAATCACTTTGTTTTTCCCACAATTTCACTAAAAGATTTCTTCTTTTTGGCAAAATGCTGCCACACCATATTCTTTTGTAAATAGCCGGACAAATTTCCATTTTTGGTTTTTGGGAACACACTTTTTTTTTGGTGAAACAGCCACCATTTTATAAAAGCAAATTGTGCCCGGAGAATCGCAATAAAATATCCACCGTCTCCTGTTAGCAATCCTTTCCATGCAGAAACGGCATCTAAAAAATTTCTTGCAGGGACTACGAATAATTTTTTTGAAAGAGGGAGATTCTTGGACATCATTATCCTGTTGTTCCTGAAGTTGAGATAGGTCTTTAATGAATTGCCCCGTGGTAAAGTGCCGCCACCCACATGATAAACAACAGAAGAAGGACAGGAATATATTTGGTACCCGGATAGTTGTATGCGCCAGCACAGATCAATTTCTTCCTGGTGGGCAAAAAAATATTCATCAAAACCTTCCATTTCATGAAAAACCGCGGGCCGGATAAATAAGGCGGCACCACTTGCCCAAAAAATAGGTTCAGTTTGGTCGTATTGCCCTTTATCTTCTTCTGTTATATCAAACACTCTTCCTTTGGCGAAGGGATAACCATACATATCTAACCAGCCACCGGCCGCACCTGCATATTCAAACATTGATTTGTTGTTGAAGGAAAGAATCTTGGGCTGGCAGGCAGCAATAGTTTTATCACTTTCCAGTAGATCCGTCATTGGTTGTATCCACCCGGGTTGAACTTCCACATCGGAATTCAGCAGAAGATAATAATCAGCCTGTACCTGTTTTAATGCTTCATTGTATCCTTTAGCAAAACCATAGTTTTCCTTAAAACGAATAAGCCGCAGGTTGGGATAATGAGTTTCAAGAAAAGAAATTGAATCATCTGTGGAACCGTTGTCGGCCACTATCACTTCATAGTTGACATAACTCGTGGACAGCACAGAAGGAAGAAACTGCTCCAGGTATTTTCTTCCGTTCCAGTTTAGTATAACAATGGAAACTTTGGGTGATGGGTTCAATGGGCTGTAAATATTTATTCAAAAATAAGGTAAGCCGGTTTATCCTCGTTAAATTCGAAACATGTTTAGGCAAATATTAAACTGGAGAACTGCGCTGGCTGTGGTAGCTATTTTAATTGTAAGCGGCACTATCTTTTATTCACAATACCTTGCCAGGAAAATTGCCAGGGAAGAAAGGCAAAAAGTAGAAGAATGGGTGAAAGCAGGACAATCTCTTATTACCAGCCCCGACAATTCAGATACAAGACTGGCTTCTTTCATTATTACGGAAAACAAATCAATTCCTATCATCTGGACAAATGAGAGAGACAGTATTATTGAATATGTTAATCTTGATTCAGCAAAAGCTGCCCAGAGTAGTGAATATGTAGAAAAGAAATTAAAACAATTCAAATCCCTTCATTCAAAACCTATTGAGTGGGTAGACCCCAATGACCCGACCATGGTCAATCGCTATTATTATGGCGAGTCGAAGTTGCTGAAGGAGGTTCGGTATTATCCAATCATTCAGCTTGGCATTGTGGCCTTATTTATTATTATTACTATTTTCTCTATCAGAAGCAGCTATCGTTCTACACAAAACCAGGTATGGGCAGGCATGGCCAAAGAAACAGCCCATCAGTTGGGCACACCTGTATCATCATTAGAAGGGTGGGTGGAAATGCTGAAAGAAAAATCGGGCAACGAACAAATTGTACAGGAGTTAGGAAAAGATGTTGACCGGCTGCGATTGGTGTCTGATCGCTTTGGAAAAATTGGCAGCACACCCCATTTAGAAGAGATCGACCTGGTGAGCCAGATAAAAAGTATGGTGGAATATATGAGGAAGAGAGCGGCGGGCAAGATCAATTTTCTTGTCAACACACATGGCCAGCCAAAAATTATTGGAAAAGTATCGGCACCATTATTTGATTGGGTAATTGAGAACCTCTTGAAAAACGCATTGGATGCAATGGATGGTAAAGGCAGCATTACAGTTGATATAAATAGCGACGAAAAAAACATATATATAGATACTACTGATACAGGTAAAGGAATCAGCAAGCAAAATACAGTAAGAGTTTTCAAGCCCGGGTTCACTACAAAAAAAAGAGGATGGGGGCTGGGGTTAAGTCTTTCCCGGCGCATTATAGAGCAGTATCACAAAGGACAGATCTTTGTGAAACAATCTGAAATGGGAAAAGGAACTACATTCAGAATTGTTCTGAAAAAATAAACATCCTACATTTGCATCCGTCATTAATAATGGCCGGTAGCCCGGGTGGCGAAATTGGTAGACGCACCACCTTGAGGTGGTGGCGCTGGAAACGGTGTGCTGGTTCGAATCCAGTCTCGGGCACAATTAAAATTTAAAACCCTTGTCAGCATTGAGTTTGACAAGGGTTTTGTTTTTTGGGCCGTTTTAAATTTTTTGTAAGACCAACAAAGTTAAAAAAAATATCAATGTTCGTATATTCGACAATACATATGTAAGCGGTAATTTTATGACAGATCCTAAAAACACGTTGAAAGAGATTAGAGATATTTTCTCAATCCTGCACGATGGGACAATTTCAACGTGGACAGGCGAAAAGAACTTATTGACGCTTAAAGTTGACTGTGAATATTTGGCTGAACGTATTGACAAAACATACAACAGCTTTTACATTGAATGTGGAGAGATTGAAAAAATTGGATTTCATCCGTGGATGAATCCAATTGACCTTCCGCAAACATTGTTAACCGACATTCAAGATATTTTCAAAGCAGAGTTAGAAATATTATCTGCGGACATTGAAAACGACTTTGTTAAAGTAACCTGTAACCAGCACGACACCGGTTTTGACTATTGTGGTGGGGCCTTATTTTTGAAATGCAAGACAATAAAAATATTTGACCAAGCAAAACAACAATTGACATTAGACGAGTTTGACAAAATCTGTAATGATTATTGGAACAGCAAAACCAGGGAATTAGGCCAAAGTATTACAGACGAAAAACAATAGTAGGTAAACTGCGAGAACTAAAACTACCGCTTAGATAGGGTTTTCGCCTTTTTGCCTTTGTTGGTCTTCAACAAAAAGCGGCACGCCGTCGCTGAGTGTTGAGTGTGGGTCTTGTGGGTAGCAAAGACACCAGCGACAGAAAGGTTAAGAAATTTTTATCTTAGTCTTCTATAAATAATGACGCCAATCATTACCGGTATTCAAGATTTACAATCTAAAAGTCAAACTTTTAAAAATTCCAAACATGCAAGTCAAACAAATTTGGGCAAACCTGGCTGTGGAGGATACTAAAAGAACTGAGAAATTTTACACTCAATTAGGTTTCAAACCAAATACCTCCCCAACTACCCCAGAACTCACCAGTTTTCTTTTTAGTGATAAAAGTTTTGTGATTCACTTTTTCCGGCGGGACAAACTTGAATTTGCTATGAATGATAAGGCGGGGAATTCGGAAAACAGTAGCGAAGTAATGTTTTCACTTTCCGCAAAAAGTAAAGACGAAGTTGATAACTGGGCAACTAATGCTCAACAAGCAGGAGGCACAATTATTAAAAATGCTGGCAGACATGACGGATATTATTACTGCGTTTTTGCTGACCCTGACGGGCACAAATTCAATGCACATTTTATGGAAGAGGGAATGTAGTTGAAGTGGAATAATACTTTTCTTTTTTCGCCTTTTTTGGTGTTCAAAAAAAGCAATACGACGTCGCTTCGTGTTGAGTGCGGGTCTTGT
>JBKJLR010000355.1:0-8047 GCA_046596865.1 Chitinophagaceae bacterium | reverse complement strand
CGGACTGGTTCCTTTTGATAGCCTTTGGCGAACAGGTGCAAGTGGCGCTACAACTATTCATCTAACGGAAGAAATAATATTAGGCGGCAAAACTCTCAATGCGGGTAAATATGCGCTGTTCTCTATTCCCGGAGACAAAGAATGGACAATTATCATAAATGCAGATACAAGTTTGCACGGGGCTTTTGGATACGACATGAGAAAAGATATCCATCGCTTCAAAGTAAAATCTGAAAAAAGCCATTCTTTCTCAGAAGCCTTTACCATTGAGCTAAATGAAATAACAAATAAAGGTGGCGGCTCACTTAATCTTGCCTGGGAAAATACAGTAATTAAAATACCTCTAAAAAGCCCGGTGGATGAAAAAGCAATGGCCGAAATCGTTTCAAGGCTCACTAATAACAAAGAACAAAATGCAGAATTGTTTTACCAGGCGGCTAACTACTATTATGCCACTGGAAGAGATTTAAAACAAGCCGCTGCATGGGCCGCAGAAGCAGAAAATACCGATAAGGAAAACTTCAATTATCCTAACCTGTTGCAAAAAATTCTTGCAGATCTAAAGGATTATAAAGCTGCTATCCCTGCTGCAAAAAGAGCCGTTGCCTTGGGAGAAAAGAAAAAGATGACCAATGCAGTTACAGCACTGAAGAAACGAATAGCTGAATGGGAGAATAAATAAAACAGTTCTTAAAATTAATTCATAAACAACTGAATCTTTTAAAATGAAAAATGTAATTCTTTCTGCACTTGCTATGGCATTTGTATTTGTGGCCTGCAATTCAAACAGCGAAAAAGAAAAAGAGGTAACACCAAAAGAAACTACAACAATTGATACAACGACAAAACCCGAAATAATGAAACCCGTAGCCGAACAATTATATGCCTGCCCTATGCACCCGGAAGTGACAGGTAAAAAAGATGATAAATGCTCCAAGTGTGGTATGAAGCTTACAGTGCCTGTGAAAAATTCAGAGACACCTAAGTAAATGGCAATGCAATCAGGAAAAACCCAACAGGTCAAATCCGGATTGTCTAAAAATTAGGGGAAATCAGCACCAGTTTCAAAAATATACCTGCCCTATGCATCCGCAAATAGTGCAGGATAAACCGGGTAAGTGTTTATATACCTCGTTATAAAGGAATATTTTAAGAGTATAAAGTCGAATTGATGAGACAAATAGGTTTAACTTTATAAGTAACGGAATGAAAAGAAACAACTCCATACAATTAAAAGCAGTCTTACTTCTTACCGTATTTGGATTCAATACTGTTGTTGGTTTTGCATGTGCTATTGGTCTGGATATGAGTTTTAATTCAACATATCATCACAGTGTTGAAACAGCCGCCGTTCATGTTCATAAAGATGGAAAAAAGCATGACCACAAAAAACCAACCCATCATCATGAAGCGAACAAACAAAAAGAGAAAAAAGAAGGTTGTTGTAATGATTCCGTAATTAAATTCTCACTAACTGATAAGGCAGCCCCTCAATCAATTGTTATTATTAGTCCTGTATTCTTTACAGCAATAATAGCTACATACCACGCTATTGAAATTGTCTATCATTCACAAATAACAGGTAGCAGCAAATATTTCGCCCGTAATTATCATCCCCCGATTCCCGATATCCGCGTCGCCATTCGGAGTTTTCAAATATAATTTGATTTAATGTTTTTTGCATGAGGCATATTCATGCTTGTAATTATTTCTATAACGTCAAATCAAACTAAAATGAAAAAAATACTTATTACCATTACGTTCCTGGCAATTGCATTTACACAAAACAGTTTTGCCCAGGATAGTACTAAATCTCAAACTTCCTCCTTACTTAGTTCTTACTACAATCTCAAAGATGCGTTGGTAAGCAGCAATTCGACATCCGCAGCAGCCAGTGCAGAAGCTTTTGTTAAGGCATTATTTGACATTGATAAAGAAACAGTAAATGATGAAAGCAGAGCTGCTTTATTAAACGATGCCGGTGCGATTTCCCAAACAAAAGACCTTAAAATACAAAGGGAAAAGTTTGCCATTTTATCAACAAACATGCTCACCCTGGCAAAAACGGTAAAACTTTCTTCAGAACCTGTGTACCAGCAATATTGCCCGATGAAAAAAGCATCCTGGCTCAGTGATAATAAGGCTATTAAAAATCCTTATTACGGAAACGCAATGCTTACCTGCGGCAGCGTTAAAGATACCTTCTAAATAAATCAAGCTTACCTTGCCTTCCTTTAAGTCGGGGTAATGCGATCTATCATTTAATAAACAAATAATCAAAGATGAAAAATATAATAATTAGTACCGTAGTTGCGGCTTTTGCCTTCACATCCTGCACGAATAGCGGAACCAAATCAACAGAAAATAAATCTGTAACAAAAGACAGCATTCCTATTACGCCCGAAGCAACAGCGGTTTTTGCCTGTTCAATGCATCCGGAAATAACCGGAAAGAAAGGTGATAAATGCTCCAAGTGTGGTATGGAGTTGACAGAAATAAAGAGCAGTACAATGCAAACACCCACCACTTCCCCGGTAGGTAAAGAAGAAAAAATGCCCGTCTCTATTAAAGAAATAGTAACTGCCTATTTGCAATTAAAAAATGCATTAACAAAAGATAATAATGCAGATGCTGCCTCAAAAGCTAATTCTTTGGGAACGGCATTTAAAACTTTTAATAAAACTTCGTTAACTGCGGCGCAAATGAAATTTTTTGAAAATGTTGAGGATGATGCAAGCGAACATGCAGAGCATATTGCCACGAATGGCAAAAATATTGCCCACCAGCGGGAACATTTTGAAATGCTTAGCAAAGATGTATATGATCTTGTAAAAACATTCGGAGGCGGACAAACGCTATATAAAGATTTCTGCCCGATGTACAACAATAATAAGGGTGCTTTTTGGGTAAGTGAAACAAAAGAAATTAAAAACCCTTACCTGGGAAAATCAATGCCTACATGCGGCACTTTAAAAGAAGAATTAAAATAGCTTGAACATTTTAAAAAAGATAGCGTTTGGATTTCTTGCAGTATTTATTGTAATTCAATTCATACAGCCAGTACGAAACAAAACTGTCGGAATATCTGCAACAGATATTTCAAAACTTGTTAGCATTCCAGATAGTGTCCAGTTTGTTTTAAAAAATGCCTGTTACGATTGCCATAGCGATAACACCAGGTATCCCTGGTATGTAAATATCCAACCCGTAGGCTGGCTTATGGCGAAACATATAAAGAAAGGTAAGGAAGTATTAAATTTTAGCCAGTTTGGTAACCTTTCTTCCAGGAAGCAAATAAGCAAATTAACAGGAATTGCCAACAGCATCAGGGATGGTAGCATGCCTTTAGTCTCTTATAAACGGATACATAAAACAGCAAGGCTTGATTCAATAGAAAAAGCATTAGTTATTTCCTGGGTCCAGCTATCCAAGGACAGTCTTTCAATTAAAGACTAACTAAAATTTATGGAACATCAGCAACATTCAAAAAAATACACCTGCCCCATGCACCCGCAGATAGTGCAGGATAATCCAGGAACCTGCCCTATTTGCGGGATGAGTTTGATATTGGCAAAAGAAAGTAACGCAGTTGCCGCTCCTCACATGCATGGTACTGATTCATCGAAGGGTCATACCAGCCACAATCATCATGCGATGATGATTGCTGATTTCCGAAAAAGATTTTATGTAGTGCTTTTCCTGACCATACCCATCATGCTGCTATCGAGTATGATACAACATTGGTTGAATGTTCACTGGCAGTTTACAGGTTCGCAGTATGTGTTGTTTGCTTTATCAACCATTGTATTTTTTTATGGCGGCTGGCCTTTTTTGAAAGGATTGGTTGATGAAGCAAAAGCAAAGAACCCCGGCATGATGTTCCTGATTGGCTTTGCCATTATAGTAGCTTATATCTACAGCGTAGCTGTTGTGTTTGGTTTGCAGGGAATGGACTTCTTTTGGGAACTGGCAACCCTAATTCTCATCATGCTCCTGGGGCACTGGATAGAAATGAAATCTGTTGCAGGCGCATCAAAGGAATTAGAATTACTGGTGCAATTAATGCCCGCAGACGCACATATGGTTATGCCTGATATGGTGCATGATGTAAAAACCGACACATTGAAAGAGAACGATATCATTTTAGTAAAGCCAGGCGAAAAAGTGGCAGCAGACGGGATAATATTAGAAGGCGAAAGCTACCTGAATGAAAGTATGCTAACAGGCGAAAGCAAACCAGTACAGAAAGTAAAAGGCGACAAAGTAATTGCAGGCGCAATTAATGGCAATGGTTCAATAAAAGTTACCGTTTCACATGCAGCTAAAGATTCCTATTTATCGCAGGTGATTAAGTTGGTGGATGATGCACAAAAATCAAAATCAAAGACACAACTATTAGCAGACAAAGCAGCAAGATGGCTAACTATCATTGCATTAGTTACAGGTATTGGCACTTTTTTATACTGGTATTTCACAGGACAATCATTGGCTTTTGCCATGGAAAGAATGGTAACGGTAATTGTTATTTGTTGTCCTCATGCTTTGGGTTTAGCAGTTCCACTAGTAGTTGCAAAGTCAACAGCATTATCCGCAAAAAATGGATTGCTAATAAAGAACCGGACAGCCTTTGAAAATGCAAGGAAAATCACTACGATTGTTTTTGATAAAACAGGAACATTGACGGTGGGCAAATTTGAAGTATCAAAAATTGTATCACTACAGAAAGAGTTGTCCGAAAATGAAATAATCCGGTTAGCATCTGCATTGGAACAAAAATCGGAACATCCAATTGCGACAGGCATCCTGCAAAAAGCGAAAGACCTGTCTATTAAAATACCGGCAACAGAGAACTTTAATGCAATCACGGGCAAGGGCGTCGAAGCTACTGTAGAAGGTAAAAAAATATTGGTAGTTAGTCCGGGATATTTGAAAGACAATAATTTTGCAATCCCCGAAGGTTTTACAGCTAACGATACAGAAACCGTTGTTTTTGTAATCCTTAATGATCAGTTAGCTGGTTATATTGCTTTATCAGATGAGATTAGACCAGAATCAGCCGACGCAATCAAAACACTAAAAGAAAACAAAATAAAATCAATCCTATTAACGGGCGATAACAACAAAGTAGCAAAAAGCGTAAGTGACGCTTTAGGTATGGATAGTTTTATTGGCGAAGTATTGCCTCACCAAAAATTAGAAGAAATTAAAAAACTCCAAAGTAAAGGAGAATTTGTTGCCATGACAGGGGATGGTGTAAACGACGCGCCAGCCCTGGCCATTGCAGATGTAGGCATTGCTGTTGGAAGTGGTAGTGATATTGCAGCGGAAACAGCCGGTATTATTTTAGTAAACAGTAATCCAAAGGATGTTGTTAGCCTGATACTATTTGGCAAAGCCACTTACCGTAAAATGATCCAGAATTTAATGTGGGCAACCGGGTACAATGTGGTTGCATTACCATTAGCCGCAGGTGTTTTATACAAACAGGGTATTTTATTAAGCCCCGCTGCTGGTGCAGTTTTAATGACGGTAAGTACCGTTGTGGTTGCTATTAATGCAAGTTTTTTAAAAGTGAAAAAATAAATTATTTAAGATGAAAAGAATTACATTAATAATATTAATCCTTGCTAGTTGCTCCTTCGCGCAAGCACAGCCAGTTACTTATACATGTCCTATGCACCCCGAAATTCATGCTACCAAACCCGGCAATTGTCCTAAATGTGGAATGAAGCTGATAAAGGAAAAGCCGAAAGTTGTTACACCACCGGCAATAAAAAAAACCGACCCAATGAGGATGCCCAAAGACACCAGCAAGCCAAATTCTATGGGTAACAAAGACAGTATGCAAATGCAGCCTGTAACTTATACTTGCCCAATGCATCCGGAAATACATGCAACAAAGCCTGGCAATTGCCCAAAATGCGGTATGAAACTCGTAAAAGAAAAGCCGAAATCTATTGTAAATACGCCTGGAAAAAAAGATGAAATGCAAATGTCAAATGATTCTGTCGGGAAGAAATCAATGGACATGGACAATATGCAAATGGATAAACCCAAAACAGAACCGAGAAAGACAATTGTAAACAATACCCCGCCAAGAACAGTACGTTATGACTTATATATAACTGATACAATCGTAAACTTTTCGGGCAAATCAAAAAGAGCAATTGCTGTAAATGGACAAATACCCATGCCGACCCTCACTTTTACCGAGGGCGACACCGCAGAAATTTACGTGCATAATGAATTGAATGAAGAAACCTCGTTACACTGGCATGGTTTATTTCTTCCTAACCAATTCGATGGTGTACCGAACCTTACTCAAATGCCAATCAAAGCGCACACAACCCATTTGTACAAATTCCCTATCGTTCAGCATGGCACACATTGGTATCATAGCCACACCGGATTGCAGGAACAAATTGGTATGTATGGGATGTTCATTATGAACAAAAGAAAAGAATGGGATATACCAACACTCCCGATCGTGTTGAGTGAGTGGACGGATATGAAACCTGAAGAAGTACATCGCAGCCTTCATGCGGCAACTGATTGGTTCGCTATCAAAAAAGGCACAACACAGAGTTACTCTGAAGCGATCCGGGGCGGTCATTTAAAAACAAAATTGACCAACGAATGGAAACGGATGAATGCAATGGACGTTAGTGATGTCTACTATGAAAAATTTTTAATCAATGGTAAAAACCAAAATGAACAACCACAATTCAAAGCCGGTGATAAAGTACGATTGCGAATTGCTAACGGTGGTGCATCTTCTTATTTCTGGTTGACTTATTCCGGAGGAAAAATAACAGTGGTCGCCACTGATGGTAACGATGTAGAACCGGTTGAGGTAGACAGGTTAATCATTGCCGTATCCGAAACATATGATGTAGTAGTTACTATCCCGGAAAATATGAGCTATGAATTTTTAGTAACTCCCGAAGACCGTACAAAATCAGCTTCACTTTGGCTGGGCAGCGGTATGAAAATGCTAGCTCAAAGACTACCGAAACTGAAATATTTTGCTGGTATGAAGATGATGAATGAAATGATGGCCATGAATGGGGATTTAATGCCAATGGGTATGGAAATGAGCAACCAGATTATGGATATGAATACGGTCATGTATCCGGAGATAACTGGAGAAGAAGAACCAAAAAATAAAAATAAAAAAGATACTATGCAGGGGCATAATATGCATACTATGCAAATGCCCAATAATAACAGTATGCAGGGAATGAATATGGAAGCGGAGACCGGCGATATTGTTACCTTAAATTACACGATGCTGAGAGCTCCGGAGAAAACTTCACTTCCAAAAGATGCTCCGGTTAAGGAAATGAAATTTGATCTAACGGGAAACATGAACCGCTATGTGTGGAGCCTGGATAATAAAGTAGTTTCAGAATCGGATAAGATACTAATTAAGAAAGGCGAGAATGTAAGAATTATTCTCTACAACAACAGCATGATGCGTCACCCAATGCACCTGCATGGACATGACTTCAGGCTTCTAAATGGGCAGGGCGAAAATGCACCGATGAAAAATATCATTGACATCATGCCGATGGAAAAAGATACCATCGAATTCGCAGCAAATGAACCTGGAGGTGACTGGTTTTTCCATTGTCATATTTTATACCACATGATGAGTGGCATGGGTAGGGTATTCAGTTACGAAAATTCTCCACCGAATCCGGAGATCCCTGACCCTAAATTAGCACAACGTAAATTATTTGCAGATGACAGGAAACTTCATTTTATGGCAAGAGTAGGTATTGAAAGTAATGGAAGTGATGGAGAAGCCATGTTTGCTGGAACCCGCTATAAATTAGGTACTATGTGGCATTTAGGCTATCATGATATGCACGGCTATGAAAGTGAAACGATGCTGGGCCGTTACCTGGGAAAAATGCAATGGTTGTATCCCTATATTGGGTTTGACTATCATTTTAAAAAAGAAGGTGGACCAAAAAACATATTTGGCAACGAAGAAAAAACCTGGTTTGGACAAAGAAGTAATAAAAATGATAGGAAGACAGTC
>JBKJLR010000337.1:0-3467 GCA_046596865.1 Chitinophagaceae bacterium | reverse complement strand
AGAAGCGGCATTGGAAAGAGTAAGAAGCAGAACCATGGCCATGCAGCAGTCAAACGAACTGGCAGATACAGCCGCCGTTTTATTTCAGCAGGTAAAAACACTTGGTTTTGAAACATGGAGTTGTGGCTTTTGCATCTGGAAAAAAGATGATTATATAGAAACATGGATGGGCGCAGATTCAGGTGGCTTATTACCACCGATGATGATACCTTATAAAAAGGAAACAACGCATCATGATATTTACAAGGCATATCTGCGTGGAGATATTGCGCATGAAAAAATCTGGAAAGGAATAGCATTACAAAAGCATTATGCTTATTTGCGCACCATTCCTTCGGTAAGAGCGGCCATTGAAATGCTGGAAAATACAGGGCTTTCACTTCCATCGAAACAATGTTATTACGTTGGTTTTTTTAAACAGGGTTACCTGTTGTTGATTACTAAAGAACCGAATGCAGAAGTTTTGGATTTAACTAAACGCTTTGCAAGGGTCTTCGACCAAACCTATACCCGTTTCCTCGATCTGCAAAAAGCAGAAGCCCAGACCAGAGAAGCACAGATTGAAACAGCATTGGAAAAAGTTCGTTCCAGATCTTTAGCCATGCAAACCAGTGCGGAACTTGGTGAAATTATTACCGTTGTGTTGAATAATTTACAGGAGTTGGGCTATATAATTGATGAGGGAGCAGCTGCTCACCTGGCCATATTTTCAGAGGGTACAAAAGATTTTGTTCAATGGTCTGCAGATCCGACACTTTCATCCCCGGTGAGGTCCTTCATTCCATACACCGATCTCCCCATACTAACAGACTTCCTGGATGCCAAACAGCAAGGGCTTGACTTTTTTGCCAACATTTATCCTTTCGATGAAAAAAATACCTGGTTCAACTACGCCTTTGAGCATTCTGATCTCAGGCATCTTCCCGGGGATTTAAAAAACATGCTACTTCAGAGTGAAACCTATGCACATTCTATTGCTTTCGAGAAAAATTCCGCTATTATCATAAACAGTATTACGGGCAATCAACTTTCGGAAAATCAAATCGATATTCTAAAACGATTTTCCAAAGTTTTTGAACAGGCTTATATCCGCTTCCTGGATTTACAAAGAGCCGAAGCACAATCAAGAGAAGCACACATAGAGTTGGGATTAGAAAGAGTAAGGGCAAGAGCTATGGCGATGCAGCAGTCAGATGAATTAAAAGAACTGATCGGGACAGTATATGCGGAATTGACCAAATTAAATCTTTCGCTTGACCGTTGCCTAATTTGGATAATGAACAGTGAAGATCTTTCTACAAAATTATGGATGGCCAATGCAGGATCATCACCTGTAAGTTTTTATGTGCCTTATCATGAAAACCCGCCTTACCTCTCTTTTGTAAAAGGGTGGAAAGAAAAAAACACAAAATGGGAATATGATCTGGGAGGGCAGATAAAAAAAGACTGGGATGAATTTGTATTTAACAATACAGAAATGAAGCACCTGCCTGAGCCTGTAAAAAAAGGAATGCAGGCATCAGGCAGCATTATCATGGCGGGTTCATTCCAGAAATTTGGTTGCTTACAAACAGCCGGTCCCGTAGCATTAACAGAAGAACAATTTGAAGTATTGAATCGCTTTGCCAGAGTATTCGATTCAACCTATACCCGTTTTAATGACCTGCAAAAGGCCGAAGCTCAGGCACGGGAAGCGAAAATAGAATTAGGATTGGAAAGAGTAAGGGCAAAAGCAATGGCCATGCAGACTTCTGAGGAATTAAAAGAATTAATTGGAACTGTTTTTACGGAGCTGACAAAGCTGGATCTGATAATGATTGGTAGCGTTATTATCATTTTTGATCCTGAAACAAAATCTTCCAGATGGTGGATGGTTAATTCTAATGCCCCGTCGGACCCCTTAAGCTTTTTTATAAAATATCATAAACTTGCTCCTTACCTGGAGTTTATTAAAGCATGGAAAGAAAGAAAGCTTCGGTGGGAATACGAACTACAGGGAACTACAAAAAAAGAATGGGATGAGTTTTTATTTACACAAACTGAACTTTCATCTGTACCTGCTCCGGTTATAACTGGAATGAAAACTCCGGAGCGTATCTTGCTATCTACTTCCTTTAATAATTTCGGGTGCTTGAATGTTGGTACCCTTATCCCTCTGACTAATGAGCAGTTTGATATTTTATTGCGCTTCGCAAAAGTATTTGACCTAACCTATACCCGTTTCAATGATTTAAAACAGGCAGAAGCACAGGCAAGAGAAGCAAAGATTGAAGCGGCATTGGAAAAAGTGAGAAGTCGCTCCATGGGCATGCAAAAAAGCGGAGATCTCAAAGCCGTAATCCAGGTTGTATACGAACAATTCGTTCACTTAAATATCAATATCGAACATACAGGGTTTGTTGTGGATTATAAGCCAAAAGCTGACTGGCATTTTTGGATAGCCGACAAACAGAAAATTCCTTCTAAAATTACACATCCGTATTTTGATTCAGTGTGGGCTAATCAATTCAATGACGCAAAAGAAAAAGGAATTCATTTCTTTACCACCCATCTTAATTTTGAAGAAAAAAACAAATTCTACCAGGATCTTTTAAAGCATATTCCCGAATTGACTGAGGAAGCAAAGGAATTTTATTTTAGTTGCCCTGGTCTTGGTGCTTCAACTGTATTGTTAGAGAATGTTGGACTGTACATAGAGAATTTTTCGGGTACTCCTTATTCCAATGAAGAGAATGATATACTAATGCGGTTTGGAAAAGTATTCCAGCAAACCTATACCCGTTTTCTTGATCTGCAGAAAGCAGAAGTACAGGTAAGAGAAGCAAAGATTGAAGCAGCATTGGAAAGTGTAAGAGCAAGTTCAATGGCCATGCATCATTCGGAAGAGTTGGAAAAAGTGGTTAAAACGTTATCAGATAAACTAATTGATCTTGGGATTTCTCTTGATGGGGCACTTATTTTCTTTTTTGAAAAAGTGAAAAGAAATCTCCATATCTGGATCGCTACTAGCCATTTACCCGCCCCGATCAAAGTCGACTTGCCATACGCTGAGGATATTCAAAACAATCTTATTATTAGAGACTTGTGGAGAGCAATAGAAACAGGCGGGGACTTTATTAATAAATCTTACTCTGGTAAAGTAAAGGATGATTACTTCCACTTTGTTGGTAAATATAATACTTCAAAAATTCCTGAAGCAGTAACAAAATTTCAGCTGGAGGCAGAATCTTGGACTGTTAGTTTAGCTGCCGGAAAAAATTCAATTGTGGGCATTGATAGCTGGTCTGGAAAGTGTATAACTCACAACGATTTTCAGGTTTTAAAAAGATTTGCAAAAGTGTTTGAACAAGCCTATACCCGTTTTCTTGATCTGCAAAAAGCCGAAGCACAGGCAAGAGAAGCAAAGATTGAATTGGCCTTGGAAAGAGTGAGAGCAAGAACAATGGCCATGCAGAAAAGCGATGAGT
>JBKJLR010000166.1:0-5607 GCA_046596865.1 Chitinophagaceae bacterium | reverse complement strand
CAGGAAAGTGCGGAGTTTATTCTTCCACAATTCCTGCAGGGCCATTTTAAAACTGCTGGTAATTATTTCTATGGATCGTCGAATCACAAAACAAATTTACCGCAAGTAGGAGAGAGGAAAGAAATTATTTGTTGTCCCCTTTCAGTATTATTCGGTTCTATGTATTTTACTATATAAAACCACAGAAAAAAAGGTTTAGCTGGAATGCTATGTTGAATTTCTATACGCTTTATTTCCCATCAATTTGGGTATTGTAAACCGGCAGGGCATGAAAAAAAATAACTTACTTTCATTCACTGAATCTATTAAAGCAGGTATATGAAAAAAGTTTTCTTCCTTATCAGCATAGCGTATAGTTTTTTGTCTTTTACCACTACGGACCAGGAGGAAAAAAAAGGCTGGATATCACTATTCGATGGAAAATCGCTGGATGGTTGGAAAGTGGGTGCCAATGCCCAAACATTTAGAGCAGAGGATGGAATGATCGTAGTAAATGGCAATGTGGCCCATCTCTATTATGACGGCGCCGTAGGTCAGCATTCATTCAAAAACTTTGAATTCAAGGCAGAGGTAATGACGATGCCCGGTTCCAATTCAGGCATTTATTTTCATACCATCTTCCAGGAAAGTTCATGGCCCAAAAAAGGATACGAAGTGCAGGTAAACAATTCTCATTCGGACTGGCGGAGAACGGCTGGTTTATATGGGGTGCAGGATGTAAAGGAAAATTATGCAAAAGACAGTGAATGGTTTAGGATGCATATTAAAGTAAAAGATAAAAGAGTGATGGTATGGGTAAACAAACAGTTGGTAACCGACTACACCGAACCAAATGATGTGAAAAGGGAGCAAGGTATGGAAGGACGGCTGCTATCCCGTGGCACTATTGCTTTGCAGGGACATGATCCCAAGAGCACAGTTTTTTATAAGAATATTAAATTGAAGCTGCTGGCAGATTAGTTTTACCCATACTTATTTCTTGGCTACAGATAGTCATATTCTTTGCTATAAGATTAATTCAATCCCAAACTTGTTGGCAGGCCATCCAGGCTTTTTAAATTATTCTGCTGAACGTAATCATGTAAACCATCCGCCCCTTTTTTCTCCGCCCATTCAAAATGAATATCTCTTTCGCCTTCATATTTATATAATGGAACGCCAAAGCCGCAGGAGGTTTGCACCATATCAATATCGGCAATGATCAGTTGCCTGGTGCTGGCGTATAATTTAAAATGAGGTGCATACTGTTCCCAACCTGGTGTGCCGGGCAATACCGTAAACCCATTTCCATACAACCGCAAAATATTTGGGGCTCCTTCAAAAGAGCAAAACATAAAAGTAATGCGTCCATTCTCCAGGGTGTGGGCAGAAGTTTCATTGCCGCTGCTTATCAGATCCATATAACCAATTTTGTTGCCGGACAGGATGCGGAAACAATCTAATCCTTTTGGTGAAAGATTTACCCGGCCACCAGCACTTAAAGGTGCAGTACTTACAAAAAAAATATGTTGTTTTTCTATAAAATCTTTGTGGGCTGGTTTGATAGAGTCGTGGAGTTTTCCCATACCTTATTAGTTTCAAGGATAAAGATAAGAAGGAAAATAGTTGACCGGGCGTAGTGTATGTACTTAATGCAATCTTAAAGTGTTGTTCATTATCATGTCAAATGCGACAACTGATAATGCAAACGCCTATTGTGGATGGAGAATTTTAAACCAGGAAGTAAAATGGCATTATGCAATTATTTAATAATTTACCCTGATATACCAATGAGCCTGAATTAAATTTGCCAGGGTAATGCCAGTATATTCAACTCTGCCCTTTGTGCCAGCAATTTCTTTACTGGGCCAGGGATCTCTTACAATTATCGATTGGATAACAGGTCCCTGGTCTGTTTGAATATAACTGCATGCCGTGATAACAACAGCATGGCCGGTGGTCTGGCTTGTTTGGTAGCCTATTAAGACCGGGCGTTGGGCTATGAGTTCCTGAATCAGGTAAGCTGGGGTTGGTGCTCCTCCATTCAGGGTTGCTGCTACTACATATTGTCTGCCATTATTATCAGCATTCCAGTTATTAAGGTTGGCAGTGATCACATTAAAACTTCCCGCCCAGTTTGGCAGGTTACCCGTTTGATCAGTTCCATAACTCCTTGCTACAATCTGTTCCTGGGTAATGTTAACTCCATAATAGTTAAAAACCATTTGTAGTGAAGCAGCCCAACACCAATTTGAATTTCGCTGACTGGAAGCGAAATAATTAAAATTAGCCCTGGGAATTCCGACATAAGTCAGTTGTTGTCCAATTACTTGCTGCCCGATACCCATTGTCAGCATAATGAACAGGATCAGTTTGAATTTTTTTAGCATGGTGTTTAGTTTAAGGGTTACATGCATGTAATTGTAAAAAATTGCAGGTAACCCATATAAGATGCGTTATTAAAAAATTTCATAATTGAACATCAATAGTTCTTGTTAAACTTTTTGTAATAGCCAGCGTATGGGTTGTTACCGACTATGTATGTGAATCAGCAGAGGGACAAGTCGGATGGTATAAATGTTATTGGAGATAGAACTTTAATAATGAAAGAGGGGAGGAGAGAGATGTTGAGAGAAGAAATTGAATGGTGAAGGTTTTTGGATTCCGAGAGTTTAAAATATGTTTTTATAAATTTGTCGCATTCCTATTTTTGCACAATGCGGACATTTAACCAGGGTGGTTGGCTTCCCATACGCTTTGTAACGAATACCGCCAATATCCCAAATAGAGGATGTCTTTCCGCAAGAGCAGTCGAACTGGTATCGCTTCGACTCGTTCATTATCTTCTCAAATTTTGAATCGGAAGAAAAAAATTTCACTATTTTTTGTGTCGTACTGAGTTTCATCTACCTGTTTTATTCAGAAAATATTTGTTTGACTGATTTCATTGCTTTTACAACTTTCAAGGATTTGTCTTTTGAAACTTTGGTCCGTTTCCAAATCAACTAAAGCAATTAATCATTCTTTTCGTTGTTAACACTCCAAACAAATCTTTTTCAACGCTCTGGCATGGAAATAAGGGTGGTGAAATTGTTCTCTTATCTTTCTATTTTCGTAACATCCATTAATACCTCTGTATGATGATGCCCGGTATGTGCCCCGAAGAAAGTGCCGGTCAACAGCACGTTACTTCCCAGATACCTTCCCATATCTATTGAATCTTTATTGTATAGAAGCTGAATCCTGGATACCTTTTTTCTTGTTTCCTTTGAATCATCCGGGGGATTATCAGGCCCTATCACATTAATTGGAGTATCAAGCACCAGCAGAAATTGTTCTTCTTTGGTATCTGTTTTGGGATTATCACCAAAACCCGGAGCTCCGTAAAATACTTCTGTGCTTATCTTTCCCTTAATCACTGATTCCGTGGGCTCAAATGAATAGTTTACTCCGTTGGTGTAAGAAGTGATTCCTGAGGGATTATCCTTTTGTGGAAGCGGAGTGGTTGCAGTATCGCCTTTTGTCACAGTGGTGTCCGTGGAACTTGTAGTGTTGGTTTTTGAGCTGTCATTGCAGCTTGCTGGCAAAAGACCTATACAGACTATAAAAAATTTTACAAATATATTTTTCATGTTGTTGTTTTTTAAGTATCAGGTAAATAGAGCTTTTGTTACATAATAATAGCCCTTATTCAGTTAAAGTTAATAAATTTGGTTAGATTGTTGATTGGGATGGTTAGTATTCCTGTCCCAGGTTGATTAAATTCAATAAAACATAACCTCAAATGAGTATATACATTAAAAAGATAGTGCCTTTTGCATTGTTTGCCATCGTCATTATTTCTTCCTGCTCGGACTCCAAAACCAGTACCACGGAAAAAAATGAAATTACCAGGATGGATTCCACTTCCAAAGCTGTGAAAATAAGTGCTGATAAACTGGAGGAGCAGACAAAAAAAGTGGAAGAGTCTCTTGAAAAACTTGACAAGGAATTTGAAGATAATAATTAAAAAAAATAGATAGTATGAAAAAACAACTTACTGGCTTTGGCTTTTCTTTGTTGATAGTAATAGCCGTTGCCTTCGCTGCGTTTACTCCGCAGGAAAAAAATAAATCCAATCAAAAAAAGAAAGAGCAAAGCCAGCCAATGAAGGAGAAAAAAAATAACCAGGGCAGGAATGATGAAAAAAATAATAACGGAAATAATAATGCCCCGGGTAATAATAATCATAATGATGATAAGGATAGAGATGGCAAGGGCAACAATGGTAAGAATGATGACAACAAGAATAATGGTAACAACGACAGGGATAACTCATATGACTGGAACACTCAAACTTTTAAGGACAGGAACAAAATAAGAAACAAGGACAAGGTTACTATATGTCATAAGTTTAACAGGAATAATGAGCCGGGTGTTGCCATCAGGGTTTCTTCGAATGCCCTCAAAGCACATATGAGTCACGGAGATGTGATGGGTGATTGCCCTTCCGTTAAGGATGGCCGTTATAGTGACATTTTTATGCGCAAGAGAAATGATTATTATGACAACATGCAGCAAGGCCAGGAGCAAGTATTATACAGCCGTTCCATATTAAACTATGCTATGACCAGGTTGGTAAACTCCCGTTCTCAATTGGCTACATACCAAAACAATAATATGCCAAAGGCTGATATAGAACGTAAACAGGCTATCGTATTAGAACTGGAACAAAATGTAAGCTTATTGGAAACATTAGTTGGCGCAGCAGTAACTATGCTGGTCAATAAATTACAATAACACATAAAGATTATCCACCAGGGTAATAACGAGCTTTCCTTTCACATGACCTTCACCAACATACTGAAGAGCAGCAGGTACTTTGACTAACGGGTAAAACCTGTCAATAAACACCAAGCATAATATTTTTTTGCCGGAACACCAGCCCAGAGAGAAGAATGCCTAAATTTATCTTCCATTTTAGTGTAAAATTCTTTTTTATGACCTTCATCCTGTCTGTTTTTTTAACCTGTTTTGCTGCCAGCACACTTCCACCTGTACAAAAAAAGCAAACAACGGAAATAAAAATAGTGCATGAATTATTCCGGCTGAGAAATGAATATAAAGCTGATTCGGCTGAACAATACTATGCCGATACCGTACGGGTGTATATGAAATCTTTAAGGAACGTTTCCAGGAAAAATATTACGCAGAGCGATAAAAGCTTCTGGAAGTCTCACCCGAAAAACAAATTTGAAATAACAGCACCGGTACAAATTACGGTGGTGGCAGGCTTTACTACCGCCACCATTATTGGTAAAGAATATCTTGATGGCTCAACCTTTAAATATGAGAAAATCGAAATAAAATTTGACCGGGATAAAAAAATATATTCCTTCAGGGCTTTTAAGTGGAAGAAAGAAAAGTAATATCTTTTTCTTTATTATAAAAATCGGAACATTATTTGTAACGGTTATATAAAATAATTACATGAGCCAGGCTTTTGTAAAAGAGAATGACGACAATGGGTTGCTACAACAAATTGAGACAACATTACGGGTTGAAATTTACAGGCTGAACAATACCTGCTCAGGAGCAACTTTATTTTTTTTATAACTCAGTTGGATATTTGTCTTTTTGAAATTCCCA
>JBKJLR010000151.1:0-4502 GCA_046596865.1 Chitinophagaceae bacterium | reverse complement strand
TTTTTCGATATACACTTCATATTTTATCTGTATAGAAGCCTGCTCAATGGTTTCTTTTGAAAAGCCCGTCAACAATCCTTTTAATTTTGGTAATGCATCAGCCAATTCGTCCAACTGTACATCCGGGCGAAGTAATACTTTTTGAGCCTTTTGTTTTTCTGTTATCGGGGACGAATTAATAGAAACGAAATAGGAATTGATTTCTACCGGGTCAACGGAAAGATCTTTGAGGATTGATTTTATTTCTTCAACTCCATTTCTTTTAGCGATCACATTGTCCATTCTTTCTTGCGAGGCAAGACCAAGGCGGTAACTTATTTCGGTTAAACGTAAATCAGCATTGTCCTGTCTCAATAAGGTTCTGAACTCTGCCCTTGATGTAAACATTCTGTATGGCTCATCCGTTCCTTTGCTTATTAAATCATCGATCAATACACCAATATATGCTTCGCTTCTTTTTAATACAACTGGTTCAAGACTTCTTGTTTTCTGATGTGCATTAATGCCTGCCATCAATCCCTGGCAAGCGGCTTCTTCATACCCCGTAGTTCCATTTATTTGTCCGGCAAAGAATAAGTTCTGAATCAGTTTGGTTTCTAATGTATATTTCAATTGAGTAGGTGGAAAGAAATCATATTCTATTGCATAGCCTGGCCTGAACATTTTCACTTTCTCAAAACCCATTATATTACGAAGAGCTTCGTATTGAGTATCTTCTGGTAAGGATGTAGAAAATCCGTTTACATAAATCTCTACTGTATTCCAACCTTCTGGCTCTATAAATAGTTGATGTCTATCTCTTTCTGCAAAGCGGTTAATTTTATCTTCAATACTTGGACAGTATCTTGGTCCCACCCCATCAATCCTCCCGGCAAACATGGGGCTTCTGCTAAAGCCTGTTTTCAATACATCATGCACCGCTTGGTTGGTGTAAGTTATCCAGCAGCTTCTTTGCGTCTTAGGCTTTTCAGTTTCTAAAAAAGAGAATCCTACTACTTCATCATCTCCTTTCTGTTCTTCCATTTTACTGTAGTCCAGACTGCGGCCATCAATTCTCGGCGGAGTACCCGTTTTTAGCCTGTCACTTTCAAATCCAAGGGAAACCAATTGTTCGGTGATACCTGTAACCGCTTTTTCCGCCATTCTACCACCCCCAAAATTCTTTTCACCTATATGAACCACTCCATTGAGAAAGGTTCCGTTTGTAAGGACCACAGATTTTGCTTTTATCTCATGTCCCAAACCTGTCATGACCCCGTTGCATTTTCCATCTTTTATCAACAGTCCCTTTACCATATCCTGGTAAAAATCAAGATTGGGTGTTTGTTCAAGCATTTCACGCCACTTAATTGAAAAAAGCATTCTATCGTTTTGGGCACGGGGACTCCACATGGCCGGACCCTTGCTTCTGTTCAACATCCGAAACTGAATAGTTGATAGGTCAGTTACAATTCCAGAATAACCACCCATAGCATCTATTTCCCTCACAATCTGACCTTTAGCTATGCCACCCATAGCAGGATTGCAGCTCATTTGGGCAATTGTTTGCATATTCATGGTCACCAAAAGGGTTTTGGAGCCAAGATTTGCCGCCGCTGCCGCTGCTTCACAACCAGCATGACCGGCACCAACCACTATTACATCGTATTCTGGAAACATGGGGTGCAAAGGTAGGAATATGATTCAGGCCTCTTGCAAAACCTTTTGCCGATAAACATTTTAAAGCGAGGTGGCCAATATGAACGTTCCACGGGAAAAAAATGAAACTGTTTCAGGTGAAACATTTCACGGGAAACGCCAATATTTATATTTGAGGAGATAAAAATCTTCTTTCTTCCGCATTTTAGTCTTTTCTGGCTTAGTCTTATCCCTATATCCGCACAAATGCAGTGACCCGTGGAAAATTACCCGATGTAATTCACATTTGAAGGAGTTGCCGGTTGTTTTAGCATTCTCTCTAACCCGTTCAACACTTATATATATTTCTGCCTGGGTGGAATCTGTCTCTGACAAGTCAAAAGTGATTATGTCCGTATAAAACTCATGTTTTAAGAACTGGCGATTAATCTCAAGCAGTCTTTTATCAGAGCAAAAAACATAGTTAATAGAAGAAAGCTTTTTCTTTTCTCTTTTAAAGAGAGATTCTATAAAAGCCTTGAGTTTTACCCTGTTTTCAAGGCTAAATTTCTTCTGATCAAAAAAGAAGCAAACTTTTGATTGTGAAGGCATAATTTCAAAATTCGTAAACAAAAACAAACTAACAAGGGTAGTTTTGTAATATAAATAAAGAAATGATTGTCAGGCTATCTGAATTAAAACCAGGGCAGGAGGGAGTTATAAAAGAATTCAACAGTAATGAGATTTTTCTCAAACTGATGGAAATGGGTTGTGTACCAGGCGAAAAAATCTTGATGGAGCAAATTGCTCCTCTGGGAGACCCGGTTTCGGTAAATGTTTCCGGCTATCATCTGAGCTTGCGGTTGAACGAAGCGGAACACATATTAGTAGAATTAAAATACTGATTATTAAATATTTAAATAATATGACCAGTCCCATATGGTCTTAATAACTGACAGATACTGATGAAAATCGGTTTATATTTTGGTTCTTTCAACCCCGTTCATGTTGCCCACCTTATTATCGCCAATCATTTTCTGAACGAAACAGATATTGAAAAAATCTGGTTTGTTGTTTCTCCGCAAAACCCTTTTAAGACAGAATCAAATCTGCTGAATGAATATCACCGTCTTCACCTGATTCGGCTCGCCACTGAAGATGACAACCGTATAAAGGCGTCTGATGTTGAATTTGGGTTGCCTAAACCTTCTTACACCTGCACTACTTTAACTTATCTCGCCGAAAAATATCCTGAACATGAGTTTTGCATTATCATGGGTAGTGATAGTTTTCAAAATTTAAATAAATGGAAGAACTATGAAGTAATTGTAAAAAATTATCCGGTATATGTTTACATAAGACCCGGGTTTGAAATAAATAATAGCACCGGGGCAAGACTTCATGTGCTTAATGCGCCGCTTCTTCAATTATCGGCTACACTTATACGTAAGTATATTAAAGAAGGTCTATCAGTACGTTATATGATTCCTGATAAAGTATTGGAGGAAATAGAAAAAGGCCGGTATTATAAGAAATAAAATTTTTATAACTACAACGGGCTCCCTGGGGCTTTATGTGCGACGAAACAAAAATGAAGGTAGTCGAAATAGCTGCATAATAGTATCGAATGCATTTTATCAGGACTGCATGGCCTCTTTTTTAAACAATAAATCCTAATAATAAGCAGGCCAGGACGATAAATGGAGGGGCTATTTTAGTAAAGTTTAATAATAGAAAAGTCCCAAGCATTACCCCAATATTTATAAAACTTACTGTATTAAATTCGTTGATAGATATGTCTTTCATAATATAAAATGTAGAGGCAATCATGATACCAACCACTACTGCATTAATTCCTTCCAACGAACGATAAACAGCGGCATATTTTTTCATATTATTCCAAATCGGAAAGAAGAACAATACTAACAGGGCACTGGGCAGAAAAATGGCAATCATTCCAATCAGGCAGCCGACTATCTGCATCTCTGTTCCCATATCTTTTAATGATATTCCTCCGGCAAAAGAGGCAATGGAAAAAACAGGTCCGGGCACAGCCCTTACTATTCCCATGGCCGTGTACATATCTTTTTCATCAATCCGAACTACATTAGGATTTCTTTCTTTTATTGCCTCCGGTCTTACACTCCATTGCTCGTACATCATCGGCATCAGTACCTGGCCACCACCAAAGACGAGGCTGCCCATCCTGTAAGTATTTTCAAAAAGATTAATAGGCTTTCTGTTGGCCCATTCATTTTTTCTCGCCATTTCACTCACTATACCTGCAGCAATGAAAATGATACCGAAGAGCCAGAAATTCCACCATTTGATCTTTCTCGGTTTTTGTTCCACTTGCAGAAATCTTTTCCGGCTGAGATTGGTGATAATTCCTCCCGTAATTATTAAGGTTGGGATCACCCAAGGCTGTCCGAACAAAAAATAAGTTGCGGCAACACTGAATATCAAAATTATCCAGGTAATTGTATTTTTAATAGCCAGCGGAAATGCAGTAAAGGCTGCATAAGCTAAAAAACCGGTAGCCATTGGTGGAATAAATTTGAAAATATTTGTCCCTAACTGACGCTGGTCAATGTACTGAAGTAAAAAAGACAATAAACCCATTAATATAGATGCCGGCAGAATCCATATTAACAGAGTTAGAACGGCCAATGGCACACCGCCTCTTTTATACCCGATCAATGTAAGGGTTTGAGTAGAAGAAGCCCCGGGAAGTAGTTGACAGAAAGCATTATATTCCATCAACTCCTCTTCTGTAACATATGGCCGTTGATGAACGAAAGTTTTCATCATCATACCAATATGGGCTTGCGGTCCGCCAAAAGCAGTAACGCTGTGTACAAAAACAGCCTTCAGGAATGGAATGT
>JBKJLR010000190.1:0-4226 GCA_046596865.1 Chitinophagaceae bacterium | reverse complement strand
TCCAACTTCAAAAGTTCGCTATTCTATGAGCCAGTGGTATCCTAAACTATGTGAGTACGATTATGAAGGCTGGCACCCTACACCCTATGTGGCAAGAGAATTTTATGGAGTATGGGGTGATTTTGATGTGAGTATTTCCATTGACAAAAAATACATGCTGGGAGGAACGGGTTATTTACAAAATCCAAACCAGGTTGGTTATGGATATGAAGATGCTGGTGCAAAAGTAAAACAACCGGCTGGCGATAAATTAACCTGGCGTTTCATTGCACCCAATGTGCATGATTTTATGTGGGCTGCCGACCCTGAATTTATTCATAAATCCAAAAAAGTAAGAGATAGCCTTACGTTACATCTTTTATATAAAGCAACGAATGCTACTGCACAGGAATGGGAACAGGTATTAGCAGATGCAGAAAAAGCATTACCATTTATTGAAAAAACATTTGGTGGTTATCCGTATAAACAGTTTTCATTTATTCATGGTGGAGATGGTGGAATGGAATACCCTATGGCAACTTTATTAGTAGGGCCGGGAGCCTGGTTGCATGAATGGTTGCACAATTGGTATTATGGTATGCTTGGCACCAATGAAGGCCTTTATGCCTGGATGGATGAAGGGTTTACTTCGTATGCTGAAGACAGGGTAACTGCATTTTTAGAAAACAATAAGGGTTTTGCCTATGATGGAAATTATAAAGGTTACTATTCGCTGGTAAAAAGTGGTAAGGAAGAGCCTTTGACCACCCATGCAGATCATTATAACCTGAATGCTGCCTATAGTCCTGCTGTTTATTCTAAAGGAGCTGTATTTGTTGAACAGTTGGGCTACATCGTTGGAGCACCTGTCCGGGATAAAATTTTACTGGAATATTACAAACAATGGCGTTTCAAACATCCCAATGCTTCCGACTTTATGCGAATAGCGGAGAAAGTAAGTGATATGAAATTAGATTGGTACAAAGAATATTGGGTTAATTCTACCAAGACTATTGATTACAGTATTGACAGCTTATGGGAAGAAGGCGGCAAAACTAAAGTAAGATTGAACCGCACAGGCTTAATGCCTATGCCTATTGATTTGCAGATAACTTTTAAAGACGGAACTAAAGAAATGCATTATGTACCGATGAGCCTTATGTATGGCGAAAAGCAGGCTGAAGATCCCGGTGTTACCACTAAAGTGTACCAGGCCTGGAAATGGACGCACAGTACGTTTACAGTAGAAACAACAAGGAGGCTGGCTGATTTTACTTTTGTTGAAATTGATCCTTCATTACGGCTGGCTGATGTGGAAAGGAAAAATAACAAACTGGAACTGAAATGGTGATATGGGAACGACTTCCGATAAATAAAAATCCCTCCGTAATTTAAAACGGAGGGTTGGTTTTGAAGGTTTCGATTAGGGCCCTTTGATCGTCTGCCCGGCAGATCATTCGGCCGGCATCGCTTAGGAAGGTTAATGGTTAATGGTATGCGTAAAAGGATCAGATGTATCTAACCAAACAAAACATATTCAAAAATAGATATGGTGTGCTGTACAGACAATACCCCATTAGTGGTATATTTTAGAAATAATATGGGTGGGTACCCGCAAAAACCAGCAACATTGAAACAGGTATTTCTTCATTAGAAAAAGATCAGCCTATCAAAATATCCCACAATAACAGGAAGTAATTCTTTACCGGGAAACATATAGCAGGTATTTATCTGCAAAAGATTCTTCCTTGAAAATGGAGTTTATTTCTACCATCTTTGGCCTGACGCCACTTTCCTGTATTTCGACGGCAAGGTCTCCTCCTTTCAGACAAATAAGACCGGGAGTGAATTCAGTCTGGGTTTTTATTTTTAAAAGTGGTTTACTCCATTTCCACAAATCTTTTAGCGGAGCTACTGCCCTTGAGACCACAAAATCAAATTTTCTGTTTTTAATATCTTCTATCCGGCTATGTTGTGTAGTTATATTTTTCAGTCCAATGCTTTCCGCCACGCCATTCACCACTTTCAATTTTTTAGCTATACTATCCACCAGGTGAAATTTTACCTCTGGAAAAAATATAGCTAAGGGAATGCCTGGAAAACCTCCGCCTGTTCCAAGGTCAATTATTTCACTGTTATCAGCAAATTCAAAAGTTGCAGCAATGCTTAATGAATGAAGCACATGTTTTTCATACAGGCTGCCAATGTCTTTGCGGGAAATGACATTGATCTTCTCATTCCATTCTTTATACAATTCTTCGAGTAATCTGAATTGCTTTAATTGCTCTTCAGAAAATTCCGTAAAGTAGTTGAGGATAATATCCATAAGCAGGGTCTTCATTTCTATTTGTACGACAGTAGCGGTTTGGGTGAGGGTTAATTCCAGTTTTTCTTCGGCCTTTTCCAAAGGGCCGGGGCAAAGATGATATAATAAAAGAACATCCATATATCATAGAGAATGAACCAGGGCCACAGATCTTTTTCCCCCATTTTCTCCATGGATTTAAATAATACAAAAGCCTGCAACAGTAAACGAACACCGAAAACAGCGAGGGCAAACCGCCAGTCATAAAAAATAAGAGAAGCAACCAGCAAGGGATAAAAAAAGAATTGAGAGATAAAGTATAAACCCAATAAAAATTTATGCCTGGGCTTATAATATTTAGCTGTAGTGTAATGTCTTGACTTTTGCCGTAGCCATCCGCTCCAGGTTGTTTTAGGTATAGAAAGGGTAACAGCATCAGGGTCTATTACAACGGCAGTATTATTCTTGGTCGCAATTTTATTAATGAACAGATCATCATCCCCGCTGGGAATATGGTTGATGGAAGAAAACCCTTTACTGCGGATAAATAAACTTTTTTTATACGATAAATTTCTGCCCACACCCATGTAAGGAAGACCAGCCAGGGCATAAGAAAGATATTGCAAGGCAGTATGAAAAGTTTCAAACCGGATAAGTTTGTTGAGCAAGCCTTTTTTCTTATGATAAGCACCATAGCCTAATACGATCTCAATATTCTCATCATATCCGTTCTGCATTTTTTCCACCCAATGCTCACTGGCAGGCACGCAATCTGCATCCGTTAGTAACATTACTTCATGTTTAGCTTCTCTGATGCCAATTGATAAAGGATATTTTTTCCCGGAGATGTGTACTGCTTCCTGTGTCAGTTCCACAACATTCAGTGACTTAAATCTTTTTTTCAGTTCCTGCAAAATGTATTTGGAATCATCTAAAGAATTATCATTAACCGCCACTACTTCAAAAGTGCTGGGGTAGGATTGCACCAGCACTCCCGGCAGGTTGCGGGCCAGATTTTCATCTTCATCCCTTGCACAAATAATAACTGACACCGGATGGTGCTGCGTTTTATTTTTTATTTTTTGTTTATAAAAAGCGATACGGCTAAAAAACCCCGCATAATAAAATACCTGTATAGCGGTAACGGCGGCAAAAGAGTAAAAAATAATTTCTCCCCAGTTAGTCGGTGGCATAACGGCGAAGATAATTAAGATAAGCCACAAGGTACAAGCAGCAAGGTATAAAGGGTTTGAGTATTTATATAGCTTGTTTTTCTTGTGCCTTGTACCTTGTACCTTGCGCCTTTATTATGGCAGCACTAACATTTCAATTACAACATACCGACACTTATTCAAAAGCAAGAGCAGGAAAAATAACCACTGACCATGGAGAAATACTAACCCCGATCTTCATGCCGGTGGGTACAGTGGGTAGCGTAAAAGCGGTTACACAGCAGCAATTGATGAAGGATGTAAAAGCACAGATTATTCTCGGTAATACGTATCACTTATACCTGAGACCGGGATTGGATGTGCTGGAGAAAGCAGGAGGCTTGCATAAATTCAATGGATGGACAAAACCTATACTAACTGACAGTGGTGGATACCAGGTTTTTTCTTTGGCTGGAACAAGAAAAATAAAAGAAGAAGGAGTTACCTTTCAATCACATATTGACGGGAGTAAACATTTATTTACCCCTGAGAATGTGATGGACATACAACGAATCATCGGTGGTGATATCATTATGGCTTTTGATGAATGTCCGCCCGGCGGAAGTGAATATAACTATGCAAAAACATCTATGGAGATGACGCATCGCTGGTTAGACAGATGTTTTACACAGTTTACTTCTACCCAGGCAAAATATAGTTACACTCAAAATCTTTTTCCTATCGTACAAGGGGGTACGTTTAAAGATTTGCGGAAACAATCCTGCGAATAT
>JBKJLR010000374.1:0-3236 GCA_046596865.1 Chitinophagaceae bacterium | reverse complement strand
AATACATTTGAGTATGCTGACTTTTGGACTATCAAGGGTTTTTTAAGAAATACATTTTATAACGGTTGGAACTCAATCTTTCCGTGGATTGCATATTTTCTTTTAGGAATGTGGCTTGGCAGAATTAATTGGCAAGAACCGAAAATCAGGCAGAGAATATTTTTTATCGGCCTAATATTTTTTCTTCTATTTGAAGGGTTAAGAAGATATGCACTTTATAAACAGTTTGATAGAACAGTATTGGACTATATAATGTATGATTATTTTCCTCCTTATTTACCATTTATGATTATTACGGCTTCGTTTGCTTTAATGGCTATCACAATTTGTATTTGGCTCGGTGACAAATTTTCTGAAAATACAATTGTAAAATGGTTGTCAGATACAGGTAAAATGACTTTGACAAATTATGTACAACACTTGACAATTGGAATGCTACTATTGCAAGCCTTAACAGGATTAAAGTATACAGGATTTTTACAATTGACCAATCCAGTTTCGCCAACGTATGTCTTGACTTTTTCCATTATTTATTTTATCATCAGCGTAATATTTAGTACACTTTGGACAAAGAAATTTAAAAGAGGACCTCTTGAATTATTTATGAGAAAAATTTCAGGCTGACAAAGAAGCCCAGCACACATAGGTTGAACTGTGTAAAAAATCAAACATTCGGTGCTGCAAAGTCTCCGATTAAGTCGGTTGAGAACATAATATTTACAAAGCCAGATACTTTAAAGGGCAATTAAGAATATATTTTTACCAGCATTGCAGAAAGCTGTCCAAATCAATACCACTCCTTCCCCTCAGCCAAACTTTTTAAAAAATTCACCGCTTCGTTACTCATAGCAGTTGGAGCAAGTTCATCATTTACCAGCATAATAAAATGATGGCACCCATCACCGGAGTAATTGAATGATACATCTCCAACCAGGGTTCCTTTTTTGTAAAACATCAAATTGCCGTCATAACCACACTTGTATGCTTCTGCTGATTTACCATCGGCAAGACGAATAAGTTTTTTAATGGCTTTGTCCTCAGTAGTACTCATTGTCTTTGCAATGTTACTTGTTAGTGGGGTATTAAAATTTATGACCAGGCTATCGCTGCCTGCTAATTGCTTACTGACAGCAGAGCCCCCGGAACAGGCAGACATAAAAAAGAGGACAATTGCCAGAAATCCAAAAATCTTCATGTTTGTTATTTGCTCTAAGATAAAATAAAAAAGCCACCCGGGCCTGTCATGCCAGAGTAGCTAACTGCTTGAGAAAAATCTGCACCTGACTGTAATTACAAATAAGGTAGATGCGATTGCGGGATGGATGAGAACTGGTGTAAAGATGCCGTCCGATTGTTATCCATTTATTACAGGCAGGTTACTTTAGTATTAATAAAAAATGGTCTGGCATTTCGGCCAGACCATTTTACTTAAAGAGAAAGAAACTCCTTAATTGTAATTAAACTTTGTCCATCCTTTCCACCAGCTGGCCAGTTCACCTGCGGGAGCAATACCGCCACGAAAAGTAACAGTTTTATCAAAGAATGTATCGTTAGTAAATTTAGGGTCAGTAAATCCACCCCCGGTAAGAATTTTTTGATTACCATTTGCCCCAGCAAACGGAGTAGGATCCGGTGCAGAATAATTAAAGGGCTGAATTAATTTAGCGTCAGATGTATTGAGAAGTAAATCATTATTATAAAATGAGTTGGTAAACCAGGTGGTGAAGGCAGCATCATTAGTAATAGTAGCTCCGGCTGTTCCTGCAAACTTTGTATTCACCGTATTTCCTGCCAATGTCACATTTCTTAACCGCAATGAACTGTCTTCAATATTCAGCGCAGTTGAAGTACCTGTTGTCGCATCAATTTCAATTCCCAATGGCCAGCCCATAATAATTGAATTGTAGAGGGATATAGCAGAATTTCTTCTGATATGTGCCCCTGCTCTGAAAAGTGTACTTCCAATATTATTCAAAGTAGCTCTCGGTCCTATTGCTGTTATATTACTGAATATTGCACTTGTCTTTGGAGAAGCTGTAGTACCAGTCGAATTATTATCGCTTTCAAAAGCTTCTGACCTTGAAATATCAGCGATCAATGAGTCACGGATAATTAATCCAAACTGAACTTTACCGCTGTAACCGTTATCTGTATCAAAATCATCATCCTGTGTTTTATAAGCAATCAGGTATTTACAATTAACTGTGCCACCAAACCACTCATAGGCATCATCTTTCGCATACGTCACTTCAACATGGTCAATAGTAGTGCCACTACCAACACCTGCCATTGTCAAGCTGTTAATTTCTTTATCTGGTTGAAATGCATAACCTGCCCATTCTATCCGCACATACTGCAATGTTCCTGAATTATCTGCTGGCACTGCTGTTGGCACCGTTGCATCACCCGAGCCAGCCAGGCCATCACCATTGGCATTATCTATACCACCTTCTACCTGGTAAAGACCTGATACACCATTATAACTTGTATTAATTGGTGCTTTACCGCAAAGAACAATACCGCCCCAATCACCTGATTGTGGATTAGGAGAAGCTGATGTAAATATGATTGGTTCAGTTGGTGTTCCAATAGCAGTTAGTTTTGAGCCACGGGTAATGATCAACGATGCCACATCAGAACCGCTGAAAGAACCTTTAACAGTCGTACCAGCTTCCACCGTCATGGTATGATTACCTACCATGTATACTAATCCTTTCAGGATATAAGTATTTTGCTTTCGAAGAATAGTGTCGGCATTGATACGACCCTGCAACGTAATTGTCTGGCCGGTAGGGGCACCACCTCCGCCGCCATTTACAACAACTACCTGTATTTCGCCGTCCGTTTCAATTTTGCGACAGCCGGTGATAGTTAAAGCTGCAATGGCTGATAAGAATAAGATGTACTTTTTCATTTCTCTATTTTTAAATTTTAATGTTAGTGTTATAATGAATAATTAAAGGTGATACTGAAGTTGGTGCCTGATTTTCGGGTAAACCTGTAGGCATCAATGCCTTTTTGTAAAGTCGTTTTACCAGCATTGTTCTGATAGAAATATTGTGTTGAATTAAGCAGGTCTGCAATATTGAGCCTTACCTCTGCCTTATTCTTTACAAATTTTTTACTCAACTGAAAATCGAACAATGGTCTTGGTGCTTCATAAATATCCGGGGAACCTGCACCAGCACTCAGGTCACCAACCAAATAAACCCTTTCGCCTATCTGGTTATAAAGAA
>JBKJLR010000362.1:0-5068 GCA_046596865.1 Chitinophagaceae bacterium | reverse complement strand
GCATAAACAGGATTGTTATTTCGGCCTCGTGGTAAAATAGCCGTAACACCGGTACGTACCGGGCCTTTGCCCCTAATATTTTTTCCTTGTCCTGAAATGATAGTGCTGTAACCAACTTCCACACCTTTTACATCGGTAATGGCATTATACTTTCCCGGCGTACCATCAAAAGGAATTCCGATATCTCTTGCTCTTGGTTTTTGGGCAATAGTTAAGGAATGATTAAGTATGAGTAAAAATATTACTGTCGCTTTTTTCATGATTCTAAGTTTAAATTTTTCAGATTAATACATTCATCGCTTTAATTAAACCCCACTTTCCCTTTTACTGAATCAAATAATTTCTTTGAGTTATACCCAAAACCATTTTTAAATACAAAAAGAACTTTACGGATATCACTGATGTTTTTTGACGGATCTCCATCAATGATTAAAAGGTCGGCTGATTTGCCAGGCTCAATGGTTCCTATTGTTTTATCAAAACCCAATGCAATACTACCATTCAGTGTTGCAATTTTTATAGCTTCCAGCGGTGTGAACCCATCTGCTTCTACCAGTAATTCTATTGCCCGCCAGTTACCATAACCAGCTATTGTTCCTCCATTTCCTGTTGGGTCGGTGCCAACTGAAAGTAAACCTCCCATATCATAAAATAATTTTTCCATTTTAGTAGCATTGGCATAGGCTTTATCATATACCGTTGCACCTTTGGCCGATTTTGTAGCTGTAAGTCTTTGTAAATAAAAAACCCTTGTATCTGGCGACATCGCATTAAGTGCTTCCTGATTGGGTTGAGGTTGTGTGGTGGTAACTCCTTCAAATACAGCTAATGATGATGTGATACTCATTTTTTTATCAATAAAAAATTGAATGAATTGTTTTACACTGTCACTTTGAATATCGAGGTTGCTCAATGCTTTATATGAATTACCCACGGCTGGCGGCTCATTTTCTTTTTTGCCAATAGCAAAATCTGTACTGGCCATAAATCCATGTTCTAAATTATCCATACCTAATAAAGCGGCTTCTTTGTAAGTAACAATATCCAGATGCCCGGTAATTTTCAACTTTCTTTTATGTGCTGCATCAATGGCGGCTTTCAATGTTGATTTATCTACACCCATGTATGCTTTAAAAGAAGTGAAGCCCTGATCGGCCCAATAGTTTACAAAAGCGGCTGCATCGGCCGGCGTTTTATTTTCATTCATTTGCGGAAACCTGGTTGACTTTCCTTCAATATACGGAGCAGTCAATTCCATGTTGGGGCCAGGTAATAAACCCAGGTCAATATCTTTTTTTATCCGCAAATCCGAGTAGGGCTCAATGCTGCCACAGGTTCTGATAGTGGTAGCACCAGCAGCAAGGTAAAGCCGGGGAAAAGTAAATGGTAGTTGCTTTAAATGCAAGTATCGGGTAGGGATATCGTGTGCAGAGATGTACATGTGTTCATGCAGCATAACCAAACCGGGCATAATGGCTTTGCCATTTAGGTCAATTATGTTGGCACCATTTGGTAAAACAGCTTTTGCATCATCACCCACCCAATCAATTTTACCATTGCTGATGATAACTGTTTGATGAGGTTTGGCGGCATTGCCTTTACCATCAATCAACAAGCCATTTTTAAAAACTATAACCGGATCATTGTAGTCAATATATTTTTTTGTTTCATCACTGAATTTTATTTGCGAAAAAACAGGAGCTGCGAAAAAGTATACGACGATAAAAAATAAAAATGTTTTTTCCATGATTTTTATGTTGATTTGATTATTGAACTTTATTGCCATTGGTTTTTAACTACGTTTAATTAATGTTGAATGCAGGTGTTTTACCTTCCACTGTTTTTTTGCTTTAACTAAAACTACTGTTTCCAGCCAATGCACAGTAGTCTGTTTACCATCTTTTATTATTACTGACTGCAAACGATAATTTACCAATGCCATAGTTTTATTTACTGTGGTATTAATGAACTCAAAACTGTTAGTTCTCTTAAAATCTGCTGATTGATTTAATGTAATGGCTTTCAGGATAAGCGTATCTATATTCCATACCTGGCCATATTCGTACAAGGTAATATCTTCTGTGCAATGGGCTTTCAGGCTGATGGAATCACGGTTGGATAAGGCATCAAATAATTGGATGACTGTTTGCTGTACCACCAGCTGGTTTGTAGTAAAGGGCTCCTGTGCCATCAGCATAGCTGAAATTGAAAAGATAATAAGCAGTAGTGATATTTTTTTCATTAATTTTTTTTTATATATAGTTATAATTCCCTGCCAACAGGGTACAATAAATAGCGTTCGTCATAAAATTTTGTTTTGCTGTAAAACCAGGTAAGGATAGCATTGGGGTTATTGGCAAATGCTGTATCCGCTGCTTTCTTTTCTTCAAATTCCTTTCGCAATTCCGGAGATTCATCAATCATCTTTTTTGCCATGGGCTCCATCACATAAGCTTCAATATATTCTGTTCTTTCAAAGATGGAATGAAAAAATCCCCAGCTGAAATAAGAGTCTTTTGAGGTTGGTTCCAATAAAATCACCGTAAGATCACCTAAGGGCTGGTCAGTGGAAATAAAGACAGAACCTGCAGGAAATATCTGTTTGTGCATTTCTGACTTTGTTGTTACTGTAACCTGCATGTGTCCCTGAAAGGGTTGTATTTTTTGGTTATCATCCCCGAATGCATAATTGTTGATCCGGTACATTTCAACAGTTACTTCACGGGCTGCGGTTATCGTATTCATTTTAATGCCATGTAGTTTTAATCTTTCAATAACTACATCGCATGAGGCGGGAATCCAATATCCTTTTGGGCGAGTGATAAAATCAAATGGTTGGGTTGATTTATAATCAGCAACTGTCATCTTTACTGGTTTTCCCAGCCATTCCACATAGTCCGAATTGGTAACCGATGATTTACGGATTACAGATGCTATTGCTGAAAGTTGAAAGCTATCTGGTGGAGCAACGGTTGCATCGATTTCCGGCAGATTTGTTCTTGTATCAAAACTCACTGCAGTTTTTAATTGCGGAACTTTCCATTGCAGGGGAACTTTTGCAATCCTGTTGGCCTTATCTGTTTCTGTAATTTGCTTTAATGACTGTCCGGTTGTTGCCAGGAGTTTCAATGTGCTTTCCAGTAATACATAAGTGCCCAATACCCGCTGCTTAAACGGTTTCAACGAATGATTCTCAACGAGTATAGTTGCAAGGTGCCGCAGATCGCCATAACTGTCAGAGAAACGGGGCCCACCAATCTGGATAGTCATTCCTTTCGAAAACTCCCTGTCATTGAAGGCATATATTAAAGGTCCCGGTATATGCCCGCTTGCCGTTAAGTCATTATTGGTAAAAGTTTGATAGGTTGTTTCCAGCCAATCCCTGATGCCGTGGGAATACCCTTGCTTTCCAATTCCTCCATACGTAATGTCGTACTGGTAATCTGCGCCATCTGTTACATGAATATCCATATACAAAACCGGATCGTATTCATTGATGACTTTTATAACAGCTCTTATTTCTTTGGTATCGAGTTTTGCATAGTCCCTGTTCAGGTTTAAATTTTGTGCGTTGGTTCGCCAGCCCATATTCTGTGGGCCACGTTGATTCGGCCTGTTATAAGGAGAGGAACGTTCATGTGCATCCACACTCAGTATGGGAATGAACAGGAAATTGACTTTATCCAGTAGGGATTTTTTATTGCCAAAAGCGATATCACGCAACAGCATCATGCCGGCATCTTTGCCATCTATTTCGCCGGAGTGAATACCCGCCTGCGCAAGTAAAAGTGGTTTTGCTGATTTTTTTAATGCTGCCGCTGTAATATTTTTTTCGGAAGAGGCAATGATCATATAAATATCACGGCCTTCAACACTTTTACCAATGGAGACTATGGTTAACAGCGGTGAAGCTGCTGTCAATTTTTTAAACCAACTGATCGTTTCGTTATAATCCGGTGTAGATATAAAATTTGATTTTTCAGCTGCTGTTATCCACGGATTAGTTGTTTTTGCAATTAAGGCTTCGCTTTTTCCATTCCATTCCATTACAGGAGGGAGAATGGTTTGTGCTGTTGATGATAGTACTAATAAGGAACAAAGTGTATATGCAGCAAATCGCATTTTATTTATGTGTAGCATGTTTTGTTTTTCTGATTTATTTTTTCTTTTGAATGCAATAAAGAGTAGTGGCATTGTTCTCATTATTTTATTTTTTATCCAATTTTAAAATGGTTTGTAATAAAACAGTAGTGCCATTGGCCATGTCGCCTGCTGTTGAAAATTCTTTGGGTGAATGACTGATGCCGCCAACACTTGGGATAAAGATCATTCCCACCGGTGCAAGCAACGATAATTCCTGGGTATCATGCCCGGCACCACTTTGCATTAATCGGTAAGTAAACCCTAGTTTTTTTGCAGCAGCAACTATTGTTTCCTGTACCGCTTTATCGGTTAGTGCAGGTTTAATGGAACTGGGTTGTCGCTCAAAAGTTATTTTTGTACCCGATGATGCAGCAATCGTTGCCGCCCGTTTTTCAATATTAAGAAACAGCGCCTCTATTTTTTTAGCAGAAAGGTCCCTTATCTCTAAGCCCATTACTACTTTTCCGGGTATTACATTATAGGCTCCGGGCATGGCGGCGATTTTGCCTATAGTACCCACCTGTTTTCCGGGGATACTGTTTGTTGCTTCATTTACTGCAACCACTAATTTTGATGCAGCCAGTAATGCGTCCTTCCGCATATTCATCGGCGTACTGCCGGCATGATTGGCAAAACCAACAACGCTTATTTCCCAATGTACTATTCCTACAATACCTTCTACCACTCCAATCTGAATTTTTGATGTTTCCAAAATGCCCCCCTGTTCAATGTGCAATTCTAAAAACGCTTTGATGTCGCCTTTTTTGCGGACACTGTATTGAATACTGTCGGGATTGCCACCTATTGCTTTGATGCCTTCTGCCATGGTGAGGCCACTCTGACTTTTTTGTTTCAATCCTTCCGGACTTAAATGCCCGGCCATGGCAGAAGGCATCAAAGCAATAGGTGGCAATCCCGACAGTAT
>JBKJLR010000156.1:0-5322 GCA_046596865.1 Chitinophagaceae bacterium | reverse complement strand
TCTTGATATTGGAAGTTTGGCTGATAAATGCTCAAAGAGGGCATTGGCCATTCCTAAGTTACCTTCTGCATTTTCAAAATCAATGGGATTTACTTTATGCGGCATAGCTGATGAACCCACTTCACCTTTTTTCGTTTTTTGTTTGAAATATTCCATGGATACATAACTCCATATATCCCTACTGAAATCAAGGAGGATATTATTAATACGCTTCATACAGTCGAAATGTGCAGCAAGGTTATCATAATGTTCTATCTGTGTTGTGAATTGCTGACGGTTCAGGCCGAGTTTAGAAACAAATTCATTAGACAGTTTTACCCAGTCCACTTTTAGAAAAGCAATATGATGCGCATTGAAATTTCCGGTGGCACCGCCAAACTTTCCGGAAAACGGAATACCAATAAATTGCTCGATCTGGTTTTCTATCCGTTCTACAAACACCATCACTTCTTTACCGAGTTTGGTGGGACTGGCCGGTTGCCCATGGGTGTGAGCCAGCATTGGAATATCCTTCCATTCAATGGCCAATAATTTCAGTTGTGTATTTAAATTTAATAAAGCAGGGAGGTATTCATATTCGATGGCATGTTTCCATGATAAGGGAATGGCGGTATTATTAATATCCTGTGATGTTAATCCAAAATGCACCCATTCTTTTACCGCCCCGGCACCGTTTTTTTCCAATTCATTTTTTAAAAAATATTCAACCGCTTTTACATCATGGTTGGTAGTAAATTCGATCTGCTTTATTTCCTGGGCATCTTCAGGACCAAAATCTTCTGCCAGTTTCTGTAAATGTTTATTTGCTTTACCTGACAGTTTAAAAAATTTCTTATGTTCCAAAAAAAGTAAGTATTCAATTTCTATAAACACCCGGTATTTTATCAAGGCATATTCAGAAAAATATTCATCGAGGTGCTGAACTTGTTTGCGATAGCGGCCATCAACAGGCGAGATCGAAGTGAGTGCAGTCAGTTCCATGAATATTTATAGTTTGTAGTTTATAGTTTTTGGTTGCTAACACCCTCGGCTTGTAATAAGGGTTCTAAAACCCCTATAAACTTGTTGTGGTTATATTTGCTACAAAGATAACAAACACAAATTGTAGTAATGAATGACAAAAACTCCTCTTTAGGGCCTGGGGGAAGGAAGATCAGAGTAGGCATAGTAAATTACCTGAATACAAAGCCATTAGTATATGGTTTGGAGAGACCGCCGATAAATGAGCAGATTGAATTGATAGGTGATTACCCCGCAAAGCTTGCACAGATGCTGCTGGATAATGAAATTGATGTAGGACTGGTACCGGTGGCCATTCTTCCCAAACTCCGGGAATATCATATTGCCGGTGATTATTGCATAGGAACAGAAGGAGAAATCGCTTCTGTTGCACTATTCAGTGACGTACCCATGCATGAAATAAAGAAAGTCTATCTTGATTACCAAAGTCGCACCTCCGTTGCCTTATTGAAATATTTGATGAAAGAATATTGGGGAATCAGCCCGGAATTAATTGAAGCAACAGGGGAGGATTATCGCCAGGAAATAAAAGGTACTACTGCTGGATTAGTAATTGGCGACCGGGCATTTGAACAACGAAAAATATCCACTTTTATTTATGATCTCGGCTCTGAATGGCGGTCTATAACCGGCTTACCTTTTGTATTTGCAGCATGGGTCAGCACAAAAAAATTGCCTGATGATTTTATTCAGCTTTTTAATGCAGGCAATGCCCTGGGATTGCAGCATATTGATGACATCGTAGCCGCTAATCCGTTTGAACTTTATGACCTTTCCAAATATTATTCTTTCCACCTCAGTTACGAACTGGATGAAAGAAAAAGAAAGGGGATGTCCCATTTTCTCCAGGTAATAAATGAGTAGTTTTTTCGGTTTTATCAGGAAGATTTGTCTTTACTTTACAGATATTGAAATCAGTTAAATTTGCCCCTTATAACACTTAACCTTCATGAAAGTAGTAATATTTGCCGGTGGTCTTGGCACTCGTATATCGGAAGAAACTGATACAAGACCAAAACCGATGGTAGAGATTGGCGGCAAGCCGGTACTCTGGCATATAATGAAAATTTATAGCCAATATGGATTCAACGATTTTATCATTTGTCTTGGTTATAAGGGGTATATTATTAAGGAATACTTTATGCATTATTTTTTGCACAATTCAGATATTACTATTGAGCTGGGTAATAATAAAGTTGAAATTCATGGGACCAATACAGAATCTTTCAAGGTTACATTAGTTGATACGGGCCAGCATACGAAAACCGCCGGAAGATTGAAGCAGGTACAGAAATATGTAGGGAATGAAGATTTTATGCTGACATATGGTGATGGGGTCAGTGATGTGAATATGAAAGACTTGCTCGCATTTCATAAAGCAAATAATAAGATAGCAACCGTGACGGCTGTTCAGATGGATGCGAGATTTGGAGGGATGGATTTGACAGCCACTGGCGATGTCATTTCCTTTCGAGAGAAAGCGAAGGACGAAAGTAAGTGGATCAACGGCGGCTTTTTTGTATTAAAGCCAGAAGTTTTTGACTACCTCGGGGGCGACATGAATGAGATGATGTGGGAGGATGAACCATTAGAGCAATTGACCAACGATAACCAATTGGCTGCATACAGACATAAGGGTTTCTGGAAACCCCTCGATGCTTTACGGGATAAGATTGAGCTGGAAGCTCTTTGGCAATCCAACCAGGCAAAATGGAAAATTTGGTAATGCCTTATCAACACCTTTCATATTACAAAGACAAAAAAGTTTTTATTACCGGTAACACAGGGTTTAAAGGCTCGTGGCTGATGGCATGTTTACACCAGGCTGGTGCTACCGTTAAAGGTTATGCGCTGGCGCCGGAGTATGAAGGCCTTTTTACGCTGCTTGCCCCATTGCAGGTGGCTGAATGTATACTGGCAGATATACGGGACCAAGAGAGGCTTCAAAAGGAAATTGATTCATTTCAACCGGATTTTATTTTTCATCTTGCTGCACAACCCCTCGTAAGACGTTCCTATGAAATTCCGGCTGAAACTTTTGAGGTAAATGTCGTTGGTACCGCTAACCTGCTGGAGGCCGTTAATCATCTTCCATCAAAATGCACTGTTGTAGTTATTACGACTGATAAAGTATATGAAAATAAAGAACAGAACATATTATATACAGAGGATGACTCACTTGGCGGATATGATCCATATAGTGCCAGTAAAGCTTGTACAGAATTGGTGGTAAATTCTTTCCGTAATTCATTTTTTAATATCAATACGTACGGACAACATGGTAAAGCCATCGCCAGTGCAAGGGCGGGCAATGTGATAGGTGGCGGTGATTGGAGTGCCGGCAGAATTATTCCTGACATTGTACGTTCATTGCAAAATCAGCAGGAAATTCATGTACGTAACCCCCTGGCAGTTCGCCCATGGCAGCATGTGCTGGAGCCCTTAAGCGGCTATTTGCAATTGGGTGTTTTATTGGATACACAGCCCGCCGGTTATTCAAAGGCATTTAATTTCGGTCCTTTACCGGACGATCATCTTACTGTTAAGCAATTAGTGGAAAAAGCAATTCACCGTTGGGGCAGCGGAAATTGGATGGATGCTTCCTACACAAAACAAGTACATGAAGCAGGGTTATTAAAATTGGAAATCAGCCGGGCAAGAAATGAACTGAAATGGGAGCCAAAACTTTCGGCAAGCCAGGCAATGGAATGGACCATTGACTGGTATAAAAAAACGACGGATCAGCAGGTAGATTATTCATTTCAGCAAATCAACAACTATTTTGCATTATGATTTTTAATGCTACGCCACTTTCAGGTAGTTACGTAATTGACCTGGCTCCGTTTGCTGACGAAAGAGGATGGTTTGGCCGTTATTATTGCAAAGATGAATTCAGCCAGATAGGCCATACAAAAGAATGGAAGCAAATGAATCATTCTGTAAGCTATAAAGAAGGAACTATAAGGGGTATGCATTTTCAGGTGCAGCCATACAGCGAAATTAAAATGGTACGATGTATTGGCGGGTCTGTGTTTGATGTTATAATAGATATTCGAAAAGATTCTGCCACTTTTTTGCAATGGTTTGGCGTGGAGTTGTCGGCACAAAACAAGATGATGCTGTATATTCCTGAAGGATTTGCCCACGGATTTCAGTGTTTGAGTGATAACTGTGAATTGCTCTATCATCATTCAGAATTTTACCAACCCGAAGCTGAGGCCGGAATAAAATATAATGACCCGATGATCAATATTCAATGGCCATTACCGGTATCGGTTTTGTCTGAGAGAGACAGCCATCATCCATTCCTTCATGAAGATTTTAAAGGAGTTTAACTTATGCACTGCAGATTTTGTGATACGGAGCTTGAGCACATATTTATTAACTTGCTGAATTCCCCGGCCTCCAACTCTTTTTTAACCGAAGAGCAATTGAATGAGCCGGAAGTGTTTTATCCATTGAAAGTATATACCTGTCATAATTGTTTTTTGGTACAGGTAGATGAGTATAAAAAATCAGACGCTATATTCAATAGTGATTATGTTTATTTTTCATCCTATTCTACCAGTTGGCTTCAACATGCAAAGAAGTATACAGATTTAATGATTGACCGGTTTGGATTTAATGAAGAGTCGCAGGTTATAGAAATAGCTTCTAATGATGGCTACCTTTTACAGTATTTCAAAGAAAAAAACATTCCTGTCATGGGCATTGAGCCTACCGCCAATACGGCTGAAGTGGCTATGGGAAAAGGAATAAAAACCATTATTGAATTTTTTGGAGTAGAGCTTGCCGACAGATTAGCCAATCATTGGGAAGTAAAGGCTGATTTACTTTTAGGTAATAATGTACTGGCACATGTACCTGATATTGTAGATTTTGTTAGTGGCATGAAAATTATACTGGCTGATACAGGTGTTATCACTATGGAATTCCCTCACCTGATGCAATTGGTGGATAATAACCAGTTTGATACTATCTATCATGAGCACTTTTCCTATTTGTCTTTTCATACGGTAAAACAAATTTTCGAAGCACAAGGGCTTGCATTATTTGATGTGGAGGAGTTGCCGACACATGGCGGTTCGCTTCGCATTTATGCAAAGCATCAGGACGATGCCGGCAAATTGGTTTCAAACAATGTAAAAGTATTGTTGGATAAAGAGATAGAAAAAGGGATAACACGTCTTTCTTATTATGATAATTTTCAGCAAAAAGCTTTACAGGTTAAATTAGATATTACTTCTTTCCTGGTAGAGCAGAAAAGAGCCGGGAAAAAAGTAGCTGCTTATGGAGCTGCTG
>JBKJLR010000359.1:0-2885 GCA_046596865.1 Chitinophagaceae bacterium | reverse complement strand
CCGGAAAGAATCTCTTTTATTGGTTTGAGGATAGATCACCGTAACAGGCTTTGTCTTTTGTTCACCTGAAACCTTACCGGCGTTTTTTGAAAAATTATTTACCCAAATCGGTACTATACCTTCCGCATTATGCAACGACACCCATAAAATGGAATCACCATGACTGAAACAGGCCTCCACCGGTTTTTCCTGGAAAGAATTTATCGGGCGGCTCCGGTTATAATCCCAACCCATTCCCCTGGTGGGAGTAAACTTGAATTCCCGGGTCAATTGTCGGGACGCCTGGTCAAATTCGTAAACACTCATGCCTTCCAGATTCATAGCATATAGCTTTGTACCAGTTGAATTGAAGATCACCGATTTGGTGCCCCCGGCTGCTGACAGTACTTCCTTTTTCTCATATTCAATTGTTGAATAAGGTATTAACGTTGGAGTTGCCGGAACTGTGTCAATAATATTTTTTTTGGATAATGAATCAACAGCAATTTCCCTGGTACTGCCTGAGCTCTGACAGCCATTGGTTAAAAAGAATAATGTGAATAGTTTTAATAATACTTGCAAGGCTGAATTTATCAATATTTATGTTAAAAGTTTCCCTTTCCAGTCAAAGTTGATTCATCTCAATATCCCCAGAGTGTTAACAACTCTAAACTACTTGGTTACAGTGATTTAGTCCTGTGGCAATATAGGCTGGGGAAATTCGTTTACATTTTGTGGTCTATTTTGGACATTTCCCTATATTTTTGTCCACTTCCTATAAAGGAGTATCCTATAATCAAAGTTTGCGTTGCTCCGGCTTGGTAAACTGACAAACAGGATGAATGAAAAACCTAATAAAATTATCCTTAAGAAATAAGCCTATGGTTAAGCAAATATTACCAGCTATTGTCTTTGTGGTTTTCCTGAGCAGTTGTTCTACTTTTAAACCACTTAATTTTACCAGCAACAGGCAAGTATCCTCTTCCTTTGCAACACCTTCCCAAACAAGATTTATCGATGATATATCAATAACCCCCCAGGTTACTGCTGATAAAACAGAATGGAAACCTGAACCCCAGGTATCAATGAGTACTACCCGTGGCATTAAAAATATTGAAACCACTGCTGATCAACAAGAGGCAGATATAATATCACAGCTTTTAGCAAGCCGGACCGCCGAAGTGGAAATTGCTTCTTCAGTACAGTTAAAATATGCCGTTTTAATGAATACAGAAGTTGAATCATTGCCCAATAAAATATTATTAGAGAATGTAGATGAGTGGTACGGTGTTCGTTACCGCACAGGTGGCAATAACAAAAGTGGAATTGATTGCTCAGGATTTACGGTAGCTGTTTATTTAGCCATGTACGGTATTGCTTTGCCAAGAGTATCAAGGGACCAGTACAGGATTAGCCGCAAAATTTCAACCACTGAATTAAAGGAAGGTGATTTGGTCTTCTTTAATACAAAGGGTAGCGGAATTTCTCATGTCGGCGTTTACCTCGGTAATAATAAATTTATTCATGCCTCCGTATCAAGGGGTGTAATGGTAAGCGGTTTACTGGAACCTTATTACCTGCAGCGATATTATGGCGCCGGCAGAATTGATGACAAACAAATTGTCAGCAATTAATTTCTTTTTATTCCTAATCTTTTTTTGATGCCTCCTATCACCGGCTGAATGTCGGGTGATAATTTCATATAAATCGCTCCTGTTGCATATAGCAGGATGAATGCGGTACTTCGGATAAACATTCCTGCCAGGCCATGTATATTAATAAAGGCAAAATAGCAAATACCGTAGCAAGCGGCTGCAAATAAGACAGTGTACAATGATTGTATGGTGAATGGAAACAGCCGGAACTTCTTCCATAAGAAAACAATACGGATAGCGTTGTAGATAGTAATAGAGATAAGATTGGCTAACCCGGCTCCTACAATGTCAAACTCTTTGGTCATAAAATAGCTAAGAGGCAACATAATAAGTAATAGTATCACTCCACTGATCATTTCAAACCGCCAATACGTAGATGTGGCTATTATCTGGGCATTTACACCTGTACCCATGTCCACCACTTTTGCAAGGCCAAGCAGGATGACAACATAATAAGCATCCAGGTAGGTGCCTTTTAACTGGAAGGTGGTTACCGCATCGGTAAAACTCATGATGATCAATGAAAACAGCCCGCAGGCAAAAATTAGTTGATTGATAGACGATCGCTGATATATACGTTGAATCAGTTCCCTGTTTTTCCCCTTCCATGCTCTCGACAAGTGTGCAATGGAGGCAGCGATGATACCTCTCTGTGGTACCTGGATCATGGAGGAGATATTTTGTGCCACGGAATAAACAGCCAGCTTGGTTAATGCATCATCCAGAACGGAACTAATAACTAATGAATCAAATACCAGCGAAATAGTGAAAATGAGAGAGCCGGTATATACAAAGGAACAAAGACGAAGAATGCTTTTGGACAGCCGCCTGGTTACTTTACTTATCTTAAAAGTAAAATGAATCTTTCCTGTAACAAGCAGGTAAACAAGAAGTACCGCTGCAATAAACGGATAGCTGAAAGAAAATAGTTTAATAAACAATTCAAAATTATCAATAACACCTGTTGCAAACAGAACAATAAGTACCGTAGTAAACAACCGCCATAATACTTCTTTTAAAAAACTGGTGAAAACAGATTTGTGTAACTGCCAGGTGTAAGCTTCCAGGATGGTATAGATCATCAGTCCAAACCCCAGAGGAAATATCCAGTTGTAGTATGCTACAATTTCAGGGGCATTGGTGCCATATTTTTTTATTACAAATTCTTTGAAGACAATCCCTGACACCAATACTAACAGGAAGCCAATGACGCCGGTTATTAAAGCTATTGTTGCCTGGTCATTCTTTTTA
>JBKJLR010000301.1:0-3645 GCA_046596865.1 Chitinophagaceae bacterium | reverse complement strand
AGTAAGCAATTTATGGATTAGAAGGTATATATGATACATAAAATGAAAACCCGTTTAAATAACCTATAGGTTTATTTAAGGTTAGCCCCCAATAGGACTGGATGCCAGGAGAAATTTTTTCATTTAAAACAATTAATAATAACACTGGCTCTTTAGATTTTATCAGATTGTTGGATTTATTTAAGTCAACCAGCTCTAGTATAGGAATATTGCTATATAAACTTATGCGAATGTTTACGTAATAAGATGAGCCGGTAACTACCACTTTCCTGGTATGGTATTTTTGTTGCGCATTTTCGATAATCCTTGCCGCATATTTTTGAAGTTCCAGCTCAGATTGCCAGCTATAGTTCTCTTTATTAAAGTTTATCACTCTTTTTGACGTAAATATTATTCCACGAAACATTTCAGGCATAAGGAGTAAAAAAAGGCAGACCATGGCATACCGGAAAATTGTTGTTTTTTTATTTTGATAAAACTGGTAAAGTGTGAATATGGCAAGATGTATTAAAAAGTTTGGAAGGCCGTAGTACCGCGGTTCCTGAATAAAGGTCCACCAATATCCAGGTAACTCTTCTCCTTTTGCAATTCTTACCGATAATATTCCTAAAATCAATACAGTACTAACAGAAATGGCTATTGTAAGGCAAATAAAATCGGTTGCTAATGTCATTTTTTTTAAACGATATCTATTAAGCAGCCAAATTGAAAAAAATATAAAAGCTGCAATGAATAATATATAGATCAATTGAAATAGGTGTAAAATATGAATTCCTGCTGCCGGTTCATTTAACAATAGTGCTAATGTATCTGGTTTTATTATGGAGCCGGGAATTAAAGGGTAGGCAGATAACAGGTTGGAAGGGAAAAAGCCACGGGCCGCATCGCTGACATAACTTGCTGAGCCGCTGATATTTTTCTGGTACAGCAAAACCATTGCCATGGCAATAGCTAAAAGGGAAAAAGAGAGTATGCCGGTTTTTAAGATCCTTTTGTTCTTGTCTGCGATTGCTTTTATTATAAGAAATACAGGGATAACAAATACAACTGGCATTAACATGTACTTCATAAATGCGGAAAGGAAGAGAAATACTGTAATCAGAGTAACAGCTTTTGCCCAGTGAAGTCTTGTTTTTAGAAACAACAAGGTATAATAAATGCCAGTTATAAAAAATGTAGTAGCAATCGCATCCGAAAAGGTAATAAAGTAGAAATAATAGATAAAAAAGCCGGTGACCAGTGTATAAATGTTTACCAGATAAAGAGGGGTATCCAGAAGCTTTAAGATAGCTCTTGATACAAAAATCAGTACAACAGCAAATACTATATCTAGAAATAAAGAGGAGAGAATATAATCGTTTCCGGATAAAGCGTAGAAAGGTGACAATAATAATGAATAGCCAGGTGGCCACTTAATCAATGGGATATAAATTAATCCTGATAGATCACCTGGCAATACTTTACTTGTACTGATACCATGGCCATGTACAAGGCTTTGCGTAGCCAAAATCTGGTAGCATCGGTCAACTCCGGTATTAAAAAAAAAAATCGACTGTATAATCCGGCTGACTATTGATACTAACAGGATGGCTGTGTTTGCACCTTTATAAGAAAATATCCTCTTTATAGCATTTATAAAACGGTTCATGATAAGCGGGGGAAAACCCTGGCAAATATATAATGTATTAGTAGAGACTTATTTAATAGAAACAATGATTTGACGGGATTTGTAAGTTGGAAATTTTTCCAAAGCATCCATTCTGGAGGATATCCTTTTCATTTACTTGCGGCAAGAAGCGTTAGGCATTTATGTTAATTTACTTAATCCCCTATATTTTGGCCAAATTATGAATTTAATACCACTCTCAGGTTTACATTAGAAAATCCATCATAAAACATTTCATACCGGCCACCGGGAAATAAACAGCGTTAAGTGTCATAAAATTATATCTGGTTTTAGGCCCTTCCTCCGCTATCCGTAATCCATGATCACTCATCAAAATTATTATAGGTGAAACTATTGATGAAGATTTAATATGATCGATAATACTCAGTAATTTTTTATTGGCGTACACGAGGTACTGAATATATTAAATATGGATTTGATATACATACGGATATTACGAAAGAAAAAAACCACTCCCAGCACGGCCGCAGTAATTGCCTGCACCAAAAAACTTCCACTACCCGGATCAATATAAACTAAATGATGCAACATTACAGGTAACTTAAATTAGTTTTCGGTGATAATGTTAGTAATGTTTCATACATCAACTTGATCGTATTCTCAATATCATCCCGGTGCAGCATTTCTACTGTCGTGTGCATATAACGAAGCGGAATTGAAATAAGAACGGAAGGACATCCATCATTGGAGTAAGCAAAAGAATCTGTATCTGTTCCTGTACTACGGCTTAATGCTCTCCATTGCACAGCAATTTTTTTATCAGCCGCTACTTTCTCTACCAATGCCAGCAGTTTGTTATGTACAGCCGGAGCATAACAAAGAGATGGTCCTTTGCCGGTGCTTACATCACCTTCAATATTCTTACTGATCATCGGTGTAGTGGTGTCATGCGTTACGTCGGTAACAATGGCAATATTGGGTTTAATTCTCCTGGCAATCATTTCAGCTCCCCTAAGACCAATTTCTTCCTGCACTGCATTCACCACATATAATCCAAAGGGAAGTTTCTTTTTATTTTCTTTTAGCATTCTTGCTACTTCCGCAATCATAAAACCGCCAATGCGGTTGTCGAAAGCCCGGCCGATGTAATTACCATTGGCCAGTTCATCAAAGCCCTCCTGGTATGTAACTACAGCACCAATGTGGATGCCTAAAGCTTCTACTTCTTTCTTGTTCCTGGCACCACAGTCCAGCCATAGATTATCCGTTCTTGGGCTGGGTTCTTTCTGATCAGGATTGCCAATCCTGGTATGTATGGCCGGCCAGCCAAATACAGCTTTCACTGGTCCCTTTTTTCCATGCACTAATACCCTTGAAGCTGGTGCCGTCTGGTGATCAACACCTCCATTTCTTTTTAAATAGATCAAACCTTCTGCTGTAATATAGTTTACAAACCAGCTTATCTCGTCAGCATGGGCTTCAATCACCACTTTAAATGGGTGCTCCGGATTGATAATACCCACGGCCGTTCCGTAAGAGTCCACATAATGAGTGTCAACATAAGGTTTCAGGTATTCGATCCACAGTTTTTGCCCCCAGGTTTCAAAACCGACAGGAGAGGCATTGTTGATGTATGATTGTAGAAACTGGAATGCGTCGTCTGTAATGATAGTTTTTTTAGACTTTATTGCTTTCGCCATGATGAGAATAATTGAGTGTGTAAAAATAGCTAAATACCCGGTATTAGCATTAACAAGGCAGAAAATGCCATTAGCCCATCCAGTATGAAATAGTAAAAGGTATCCGAAAAATTTCTTGTGGCATACCGGTATAAGCTGGCAACGATAATTCCCGGAATAAGTAGAATGATTACAGAGGAAACAGGGTAATTAAAATTGTATAACAAGGCAGTGGTAACAATGAAAATAATAATAGAAAAAGTAAAGAGGTAACAAATCCCCCGTTCATTTAAATAGGTAATAAGGCTGCGGATGCCGGCGGCTTTATCATCCTGGCGG
>JBKJLR010000258.1:0-2961 GCA_046596865.1 Chitinophagaceae bacterium | reverse complement strand
TGATAAGCTTTCCATCAGCCACGGAATAAATTTAGAGCCTCAACGTAATAATGTGGGATTTGCAGACATTATAAATAACGATGTAATTTTTGGCAAAAGAAATATCCAGAAAGTGTTTTCCACTGTCTGAATATTTCTTTTGCCAAAAATTACATCATTATTTACAATGTCTGCAAATCCCACATTATTACGCTGAGGCTCTAAATTTATTCCGTGGCTGATGGAAAGCTTATCAGTAAAACGATAACGCTGCCTGAAGTTTATTTCATATTTCGTTCCGGAAAAATAACTTCTTGACACATAAAATAGCTCTGAAAACACCTGGTATTTTTTGGCATTATTTGTTTCCACCCATCCACCTATATAGGAACTTTTCCAGCCTTTAAAATAACGGCCTTCCATATGTGGTTCATAAAAATTATTTCCACTGGGCTCATAACCTACTACAAAGCCGGTAAACCATAGATTTTTTAACTGGCCATTGATATTAAAATTAAAGTTGGCATTCTGATATACCGAAGGCTTTAAGCGGCGGGAATAGCCGGCATTAAAATTTGTACGTAAATTATTATACCAATTGGTGGGTTTGGTCCACCTGTAACCCATCCAGAGATTATGATCAATAAAATTATTAATAGTAAAATATCCAAGATCATTTATCCGGTAGTTTGAATTCGTAAGGGTTTGAGAAACATTAAAATTAAACTGGCCACTTTTTTTACCAAAATAAAAGTTGTGGTTATAGCCGCTCCTGGATTTACCATCCGGCAAATAATTTATCAGGTTACTGGAACTCACTTTACCGCCAGCGTTCCAGGTATTTTTTTTATCATTGAAATCAAAAAGTGCAGCGGTTACGTTTGCATCGTAATCTGAACCGCTCCGCAATACATTCGTGTTGATAAGACTTACACTGCTGTTATTTTTTAAAGTTTGATCTAATACGATAATGTTGTAATTGGTCAAAGGACTCGTTTGTATCTCCCGTTGCACTTTATTGTCATCTTCCACCACGGCAAAAGTCTGGGCAGAAACGGCATTAAACACACCTATCCCTAATCCGTTTTGCAGCCTTCCGGAAATTTTTGTTGCGTTTACTAATTTAGTGGCTTGTGGATTTGAGACAACTGTTTCATTGGTTCCCAATTGGCCATACACATCATAGTAATGCAGCGGTGTGCCACCCACTCTTCTGGAATAAAAAAGATTTCCTTTATTAAATAATTCTGTTCCTTCTGTAAAGAACGAACGGTTCTCGTCAAACTTTACTTCAAACGGACTAAGATTCAAAACGGTGTTATCGCTCCTTACCTGGCCAAAGTCGGGAATAAGCGTCATATCCAATGTAAGAGCCTGGCTGATGCCATACTTTACATCCATACCACCGTTTACAGAGGACGTTGTATTCTTTTTTCCGATGATGTTTGCCGGATAATGGTTGGCATAAGTAGAAAAATATGGAGAGAATTGTAAACGGAGAGGAGGTTTAATATTTTCAAGGCCAGTCCAATTACCTTCCTGGTTAAGTAATCCATTTACATTCGGATCAATCGGATTCCACGCTACCTGCTGCCCTGTCTTTTGACGGCGACGGGTAATATTTAATCCCCAATTCTGTACATCTTTTTTGCTGAACCGGATAGCTGAGAAGGGGAGAAACATTTCAAAAGACCATCCGTCTGAATGAATAGTAGCAGCACTTTTCCAGACCGCATTCCAGCTAAAATCTTCATTGTTGCCGTTGGGATTGGGCGCCAATTTTGCATCCATTTGTTCGCCCAGTGGAGTAATGAAATATTCAAAGGCATTGATCTTATCATTATAGGTGTCAAAAATAAATCCGATAAAATCATTATTTCCAAAGCCGTCCCGGCCCCTTAATTCGGTAGAGATACTGTCTTTTGTTTTTTCATGACAATATCCACCAAGATAAATTCCTTCATCACTGTAAAGCATATACACTTCTGTTCTGTTGGCATCATCTTCTTTAAGAAAAGGGGTGGGCCTGAATTCAGTATAGCCAAGGGCAGCCGGTGCATCTTTCCACGCAGCCTCATTAATGAGGCCATCTATTTTAATAGAAGCTGTTGTTCGCCTGGCAGCTATCTGCTTTGGGGCAGTTTGTGCAATACTGTTCAGGCAAAGGAATACTAATACCCCCAGGGTTACATTGGTTTTGAGTTTCATGGCTATACTTTTAACAATGGTTACGACGCTTAAAAAGGAAAATGGTTACTCTGGTGTGCGGCGCAACTACTAATAATTTCGTACTTCAAAAATAATAGCCGTGAGGAATTAATTTTTTTTATTTATCTGAGAGGTTACAATTTCCTGACAAGTGGTCAAAAAAGCAGGGTGTTAACTTTTTATTAGGAAAAAATGAATGTGATTCAATCAGCAAAAGTCATTTTTAGTTATCTGATATTTCCTACTTTAGTGGCGACTCGGATAATTTTTCAACTTTAATTCAACTATTATGTCAGCAACTCCCGCTATATTCTGGCCGCACAGTGAACACTGGTCAGTAAAAATTCCTTTGAAGTCTCCTCACTATCGTATGCCCAGCATGGGGGAGAAAGGATATGTTGTTCTTAAAACGCTGGACTTAGATTCAATTCCTTCCAATGAATGGGAGAATCTTACCTATATGGACTGGAAGAGTGGCGGCGATACAAATTTTGCACCGTTGGCATCCTGCGATGGAACAATTGAGTGCAAAGGCTTCTGGGAAAATGGCAAGACAGATAAGAACGCCATTTTTACTCCCAATGCAGAACTGGCTCCCAAACTGATGGAGTATATAAAATCTATCCCTGCCAATTTCGGAAGGGTAAGAGTAATTAGATTAGAGCCTCAGACCCACGACGAGGCCATCCGATCCGTACACCGGGATGATAATAACCGTTTGAACCCCGAAATGGAAGGATGGGTGGTAAGAATGTGGATTGAATTAACTGATAA
>JBKJLR010000004.1:0-3827 GCA_046596865.1 Chitinophagaceae bacterium | reverse complement strand
CCTTAATGTTGTATCCCCTATCATCTTCATTTTATTCATGGCACCCATCATTTCAAAAATATTGTCCATGTCCACTTCAAAATAAACTTCATCACAACCGCTGATAGCTTTTTTCAGGTTATCACTGAGAATAGCATCATCCGCACATATCATATGAATAGTACCAAACAAATAAGAAGGCTTTTCGATACCGTTGCCACTTATCTTCCACAATAAAGTATTGTTTTCATTATTAGTCTGCGCTAAAGCAGAAAGAGAAACAAGTGTGACCAGTAATCCTGCACTTAATCTTTTCATTGAGGTAATTTTAAGCAAATTAATTAAAAGATACCTCCTTGCGATAGAAGTTCTTAAAAAACATAGTTGGTGAGAGCAAACACCTTTCCAACTAAAATCAGTGTCTTTGTGTCAGTAAAATACCTCGTTCCAGTAACGGGAGAATTTAATTCCCCATTTTACTTCCAGTTCCCGGGGAGAAATTGGCAGACCCATTTCCTGCTTTACTGCCAGTTCAGGAAGATTGACCCCCGCTCCCCATGCAGCGGAAATAGTACCCTGCACACGGGGATTGATCTCAAGAATTAAAAATTGACCGGCTGATGATTTTTTTACTTGTATCCCGATATTTCCGTGTAATTGAAGTTCTTTAATGATTTGCCGGCAGTAAGCAATGATATGGTCTTCCTTTACAAATTCACCTTCCACACTTATACCATTGATCATTTTTTTTCTCAAACGGGGAACAATAATTACCGATTCACCATCCCTGGCAACACAATCAACTGAGTATTCTTCACCCGCAAGATATTCGCTAATGAGCAACTCGGGAAATGTACCAGAGCCAAGAATACGAACGGCATCATTCAAACTGATATAAGTGGAGTTTGGTTTGTAGTTCAATAATAAATCCAGCTCGTTCATTTGATTACTTACAATTCTGAAGCCACGGCTACCATTTGAAACGGAAGGCTTGAAACAAACTTGTTTTTCCGGGTAGCCTAATTCTTCAACAGCACTTTTAAATTGTTCTACTGATTCCACTACCCTGAATTCTGGAACAGCAACACCTCTCCATTGCAAAAATTCATACAACCTGCTTTTATTATTGGCAATCTCAAGCGAAGTAATGGGTGACACCAGCAATTTGGTGCCAGCTAAGGCAAACTCATTTTTATGTTGGGATAAAGGAATTAATTCTTTTGTTACCAATGGCAATACAACATGAATATTTTTTTTCCTGCACATAGACAGTACATCCCCAGGAAATGATAGATCCGCTGCAAAAGGTATTTTTTCAAAATCCTTACACAGGTATCTTCCAACGGCACCTGGATTTGCATCCGCTATTGTAATATGAAAAAATTTATTCTCCTGCAGGCATTTTAGTATACCTGCAGCACCCGGCGCCCCACCTCCGGTCATTAGAACATTGATAATCGTTTGCGACATTTAAACGTTGATTATGAAAACAATTCCTGGCAAGGTAAAATAATTACCGGGCAATGTCTCTCTTTAAGATGAGAGGCCGTTTACCACTGCTTCCTCACCATACATCTGGCCTTTAAATTTCAGGGAAGGTGATGAAATAAAATCTCCTGCTCCTAAGCTATTCCATTTCTCATCAACCAATTTAATAGTTTCATCATCCGCAACAATAATATTGGGCCAGTCTCTTTGAAAATCATCCAATTCTTTTGTTTTTCTGGTACCATCAAATCCCATGCAGGCGAAATACATGTTGCGGGTTGTGAGTTGTGAGTTGTGAGATGGTCGTTTACAGAGAAAATTATCCCTTTTGGGGTCCAGGTTGTTACAGAATCGCCACAAAGCTGTTGTTAAATCCTTCGCATCTACGGTATGCTCCACATATAGGATCATTTTTACCCCTTGTATTTCTTCCAGGGAACAAACCTGCTCATGCAATTCTTTTATATGCCCCTTCCGGTTTTTTTCCACTGAGATAATTAAACAAGGAATATCTTTTTTAAGTAATGAAGTATTAACGACATGAATCTCTGAAAATTTTTCCTTAATAATACTTTCAGTGACCCCGATAGCCTGAGGGGCAGAAACCCCAAACCAGTAACTATCATCCACTTCTTCCTCCTGCTTTGCTGTGCCGTCTATACACATTTTTCCGCCAAAGCCCATTTTACTGCAACTATGATCCAGTACATCCATTGGCCCGGTAGAAAAATAAATATCAGTAGCCGGGTTCAGGTTTTTAAAAACATATTTAGCCAGTTCTTCATATTGCTGAATAGCTACTCCTTCATCCGCTAACACTAAAATTTTATTGAACATCATTTGCCCTGCACCCCACATGGCATTCATTACTTTTTGTCCCTGCCCTGCATAATCTTTTTTAATTTTTGTAATGACAAGGTTATGAAAAACTCCTTCCACCGGCATATCCATATCAACTATTTCAGGCACCATGGTCATTTTAATAGGTGCCAGAAAAATTCGTTCCGTTGCTTTTCCCAACCAGGCATCTTCCTGTGGTGGAATGCCAACAATGGTGGCGGGATATACCGCATTCTTTTTATGTGTAATGGCCGTGATATGAAACCGGGGATACCAATCTGGTAAGGAATAATACCCGGTGTGATCACCAAAAGGACCTTCCCATATCAATTCATCCCACGGATCAACGTAGCCTTCAATAATAAAATCGGCATCCGCAGGAACTTCTACATCAGGTTGTGAGATACATTTTACTAACTCAACTTTTTTCTTTCTTAAAAAACCTGCCAGCATATATTCATCAACATTCTCCGGCAGTGGTGCAGTAGCTGAATAGGCATACACAGGGTCGCCACCAAGAGCAACTGCCACGGGCATTCTTTTATTCAACTTTTTATACTCAGCAAAATGTTTCGCAGACACTTTATGTTTGTGCCAGTGCATACCCGTAAGTGTTGGCCCATACACCTGCATACGATACATGCCAACATTCCGTGCATTCGTGTTAGGGTCTTTTGTATGAATAACCGGCAAAGTGACAAATGGACCACCATCTTTAGGCCAGCAGGTAATCACCGGGAGTTTAGTAATATCAGGTGCTGTCATCATTACTTCCTGACACTCTCCTCTTCCACTTTTTACCTTCGGCATCCAACTGGCGAATTGACCGAGTTTAGGAAGTAATTTTAATTTATCAAGCATCCCTTCTTTCGGTGCGGATAATAATTTGAATAGCGTTTCAATTTCTTTAGCAACATCATCCAGGTGATCAACACCCAAAGCCATACACATTCTTTTTTCACTTCCGTAAGCATTCATCAATACAGGAAAATCATAACCGGTGTTTTCAAATAATAAAGCTTTGCCACCATTTCCTGATTTACTAACCCTATCAGTAATCTCTGCTATCTCTAATGCAGGATTGACGTAGCTCTTTATGCGAACCAGTTCACCGGCTTTGTCTAATGCGTCAATAAATTGTTGCTGATTTTTCCAGGCCATGTTGTAAAATAAACTAAGCAAATGTACAACACAACCTGTGTGTAAATGTTCGGAAGAAAAGTTGATCAATATACATTAACCGGGCAGCCTAACTGGCTTTTAGATCCGCTGTTATTTTCAGTGCCTAACCGGTAAGTGAGATGAATACCGGCGAAATAATAATAGTCTTTGCTTTTGGGACTTCCCCGTTGCCCACCTTTTGCAGGATAAATTAAACTACCCCCACTTATTTCATCACCCCTGTAAGAAAGATCGACAGCTCTAAATCCTTTGGCGGCCAGTAAGTCGGCCTGATCTATGTAATTAGTACTTACATCATCAAGATAATCTGTAAACAACTTTCTGATTCCAGCTTCAAT
>JBKJLR010000323.1:0-6464 GCA_046596865.1 Chitinophagaceae bacterium | reverse complement strand
GGTAAGCTGCTTTCATTGCAGGAGTGATCTGCAAGGCCAGTGGAACAGAATTATGCTAACCGGTACTCCAGATTATCATAATTCTGTTCCACTGGCTATGCAGATCACTCCTGCAATGAAAGCAGCTTACCTGGCTAACCCAATTGTAACACCAGCCGTCATCACCCGATCCCATATTATGTTGCAGAAATATATTGCGATGTATGGATGGGGGTTAGTGGAAACATGGACGGATATGAGAAGATATCATTATACTGATCTTGATCCGGTAACTGGTCAGCAGGTTTATAATGCTTTCACTCCTCCATCAGGCATTGATCTTTTTACAAACAACAATGGTAAATTGGTTTACCGGGCAAGACCCCGCTATAATTCAGAGTTCCTGTATAATATAACGGCGTTGGATTTGCTAGGTGCCAGGGCCCTTGACTATAATACGAAAGAGCAGTGGTTTTCACAACCGTAATGTTAACTAACTAAATTAATTATTATGAAGTCATTTAAAATATATGCAATTGGACTCATCTTCCTGCTTTCTTCTGGGTGGATGATTTCCTGCACTAAATCATTTGATGAAAAAACGGTGCAACAGACAAATTTCAGCAACAGTAGTCTTGTAAGAGTTTTTTTGGCAACGGTGAATGCATCCCGGAACTACATTTATGTTGATGGTAAACCCATTACCGGAGCTCTCCTGTCATCTGGCAGTACTTTTCCCTCCACTTCAGCTTTTGCCGCCAGTATTCTTCCGGGAGTCAGGGCTTTCCTTGTCCGGGATACTCTTTCTGCTGCTACTCAGGTACCGCTTTCTTTTGCTGAAAATTTACAGGTGGGTAAGAATTATTCTATATTTATTTATGACACCATTTCCTCCCCGAAGCAGAAGACCGTGGAAACTGTTTATCAAATTCCAACTGATACCACTATCCGTATAAGATTTGCGAATTTTATTTATAACCCTACTATTGTTCCTGCAATAGATGTGTTTTCATTTAGTAGAAACGCCAATATTTTTACGAATGTAGCGGTTACCGAGGTCACAGACTTTATCCCTTACTCTATCTTTTTCCCGATAACCGGGGTAAATGATACTTTGTATATACGGGAGACCGGAACGACTACTAATATCATTAAATTTCCTTTAACCGGTTTATTCACCCAAAAAAGAAGTTACACTCTTTTATACCGTGGTTCGCACCGGGGAACAAGGATCGCAACATTATATACAGACCGGTAATTTATAATCATTTTAATAGTAGAATCCCGTTTAGCAACGGGATTTTTTTTGTCTATACAGAACCTCCAAAAAACATATAACAAAGTATGATGGAAGTAATAATACCGACCAGGTCGGCCAGGAGCATTGCGCCAATAGCATACCTGGTATTTTTAATTGCTACAGATCCGAAGTAAACTGCAATGACATAAAATGTAGTATCAGATGACCCTTGCAGGATACAAGCCAGGCGGCCGGCAAAAGAATCAGCCCCAAATGTTTTCATCGTATCCAGCATCATCCCCCTGGCACCACTGCCACTCATAGGTTTTATCAAAGCAGTGGGCAAGCCATCTACAAAACGGGTATCCGTTCCTAATGCAGCAAATAATGTTTTCATACCAGTAATAATAACATCAAATGTTCCGCTCGTTCGCAGCATACTAATGGCAACCAGCATCCCGACTATATAAGGAATAATGCGGACAGCCGTTTCAAAACCACCTTTAGCCCCTTCTACAAAGGCATCGAATACATCAATTTTTTTATACACCCCGCCCAAAACAATTAAAACAAATATGACAAGGATAAGACCGTTGCTTAGTTTACCGGAAAATATCTGTGCATGTGCAGCATCAAGGCCGGTAACATACAAAACGAGTAAAGTAATAATGGCGGAGATACCTCCTACCCATGCTATTATTACCGGTCGAAGTAAATTAATTTTTTGCTTAAATGATACGATGAACATAGCAGCCATTGTTGCAGCAAAAGTGGCGATCATGCAAGGGATAAAAATATCGGTAGGATTTTGTGCCCCAAGGCCCGATCTGAAAGCAATAATTGTTACGGGTATCAATGTTAAACCCGATGCATGAAGTGCCATGAACATGATCTGTGCATTGGAAGCAACAGCTTTATTGGGGTTTAATTCCTGCAAACTTTCCATTGCCTTTAATCCAAATGGTGTGGCGGCATTGTCCAGGTTTAGTAAATTTGCTGAAAAGTTCATCATCATATGTCCTGTTGCTGGGTGACCTTTGGGAACATCGGGAAATATTTTGGAAAAGAATGGCCAGATGATCTTTGATAATACCCTTATCCCGCCTGCTTTTTCAGCAATGCTTAAAAAGCCCATAAACAAAGCCAATATGCCAATTAATGGAATGATAATATCTACGACTGCATTTTTAGCCGTTTCGATAATACCATCTACTTTGCGTACCAGTTTTTTTTGAACAGAAATATAAGAGTATGTTTTAAGTGCCGGGTAAGCAGTGCTTATCATATTCGCCGAATCGGCAGAAAGATCATCGGTTAAAAGTACCGAAGCCTTGTTGGCCGAATCAATTCTGTAATATCCATACTCTTTTAAAAAATCAGCATATTTTGGAGAAAGACCTTGGGTAAGCGGGGAACCGGTAGCAACATAATAAACACTGTCGTATTTATCTGAAGATTTGCCTATCACCATCCGGGAAAATATCTTTTCATCTCCACCCACCATTTTTATACCTGCCACCAAAAAAGCTATAATAATAAATGCTGACCAAATTCTGCTGAGCGCCATAAATAAATTTGAGGTTTATAGTTTATTGTTTGAAGTTAAGCACCTTTTACTAAAGCAATTACATGGCAAAAAAGGTATTTCGCTTATCTTTACCGCCCTTTCAGAGATACCACCATTTATGAAAGTATCAAACTAAAAACTACAAATAATAAACTATAAACTTATCATGGCTTTACAAGCAGGAATTGTAGGATTGCCCAATGTAGGAAAATCAACTCTCTTTAATGCGGTAAGCAACAGCGCCAAAGCACAGGCAAGCAATTACCGGTTTTGCACTATTGACCCCAATGTTGGTTTAGTGGATGTACCAGACCCCCGGCTGAACAAATTAGCAGAATTGGTAGTTCCTGACAAAATTGTTCCTACCCAAATTGAAATAGTTGACATTGCCGGCCTTGTTCGTGGAGCCAGTAAAGGAGAAGGCCTTGGTAATAAGTTTCTCGGGAATATCCGGGAGGTGGATGCCATCATTCATGTGATTAGGTGTTTTGAAGATGAAAATATACTCCGTGACGAAGGGGCTATCAACCCGGTTAGCGATAAAGAAATTATTGATACAGAACTTCAGCTCAAAGACCTTGACAGTGTAGAAAAGAAGATCTCAAAAACCGAGAAACAAATAAAACTGGAACCAAAATATAAAGTGGAACTGGAAATATTGATACGTTGTAAAGAACACCTGGTAAAAGGTAAAAGTATCCGTGAGTTAGATCTTGACAAAGAAGAAAAAATCGCCATCGCTGATCTTTGTTTATTGACAGATAAACCTGTTTTGTATGTTGCCAACGTGGATGAAGCATCTATGCATACGGGAAATAAATTTTCTGATATATTAAAGGAAGCGGTGAAGAATGAAAAGGCCGAAGTGATCATTATGAATAATAACATCGAAGCTCAAATTGCAGAGATGGAAAATGCGGACGACAGGCAATTATTCATGGAAGAATATAAAATGACAGAACCGGCTCTTGACAGACTGATACACTCTGCCTATAAGCTACTTAATCTTTACACTTATTATACCGCAGGGGTGCAGGAAGTAAGAGCCTGGACCATTCACCAGGGATGGAGAGCACCGCAGGCTGCTGGTGTAATTCATACTGATTTTGAAAAAGGATTTATCAAGGCTGAAGTAATCAGTTATGCTGATTTTATTCATTATCGTTCCGAAGCTGCATGCCGGGAAGTAGGGAAATTAAGAATTGAGGGCAAAGAATATCTGGTAAAGGATGGGGATGTGATGCACTTCAGGTTTAATGTGTAAAAAAACCCAAACCTTAAAGTGGCTTTATATTCCAGAGTACAAAATATGTTTCCTGTTTTGTATTATTCAAATTTACCATATTTGAAAATTATGACTGCAAAGACTATCGCTAAATAAAGAGAACCGGGACAAATGATTAAAACAAAGCTGTAATCGCCGCCCTGCCGATATGCACAGTCTTTGAAGTTCCTGCTTTCCTTCCATCGTAGAAAAAATTCAATTCAAGATTATTTAGTAATCGTTTGCTGAACCCCAGCGACCAGAGATAGTTTTTACCCGGCAGTAATCCATCCAGCATAATATAACTGACTGTTGTATTCGCCGGAAAATCATAATTAATATTATTAAATGTAAATTTTCCGGTAAGTGCACTGCTCTGTAGAATATTATATTTAGATTCAATATTGACTGAATTGGAATAAGATTTTTGTCCTCCATATACCGGCAGGTTTTTTTTGTTGTCAAACTTGTAACTGGTAATCAACCGGAAGGAAGTTCCCTGGATGAAAGTAAGAAAAGGTTCTACGCTGTAAATCGAAAGTTGGTAATTCCTGTTGGCAAACTGTGGGGTATACAAAGCATTTTCTCCTTTCTTCACATTCATTGTTAAGGAGAAAGCCCTGCTGATATTCCACCGCCATTTTATTAACCAGTCATTTAGTTTACGGCTTTCATATCCATAAGTAAGTAATGATTTTCCATTGTTTCGAAGGTTAGTCAGATCCATTCCCCATTTACTATTATAACGATTGAAAGAGACCGTATTTAGTATGGTAGTGTTAAGCGTTACAAGAGCTGTGTCATTCACCCCATATTTAAAAGGATTAAATTCAAAAGTGCCTTTGGCGATTGATTTTTTACTTGTCTGCAATGAGGTCACCAGGTTTAACCGGGACAAAAATTTCTTCATTCCTTTTAGATCAGAAGCGTTGAGCAATGACCTGGGGTTAATGCTGAGGCTATAATTAAAAGTGATAAAGTTGGCTTTGATAAACTCATTGGTGGGAGTAAATATGCGGATAAACTTTGCCTGGTCAACAAAAGCGGCGAGTTCAAATTCATTCAGTTGCTGTACACCATCACTATTATAATCGATCCATGCATACTGCCCGGTACCTGCCGGTACTTCCAGGTAAGCAAAATCCCTCCGCTGCTCCTGGCCTGCCCCTACTTCATACAATAAGTTACCGTTAAGTAACCCTTTCCATTCATTCATTACGTATTCAGCCCGGCCAAGAATAGTTTCGTCTTCCTTTTGTTTTGACACAGCAACGTTATATACTTTCAGTTTGCGGAAAGTAGTATTCAGGTAGAACTGTCTTTTGGGGTTGGCCAGCAATTCTGTTTGCAGGTTAAGATTTAAACTGCGGTCGCCACGGACAAAATTTTTACTTACCGGGTATTTGTCAGACCGGGTAAAGAAAGTGATGCCATGTTTGTTTCTTTTACTTTCATCAGATTTGAGATATACTGAATAGCTATCAAATGAAAAAGCAAAAGGAGTTAACGTGTCAGAGGCTTTATTTCTTACTTCATTTTGTTCGATCGCATATTTAAGACCAAGACGCCAGTTGTTGATTTGCTTCAGCTGCTTACTTACATCAATAACCGGACGCAGAAATATTCCCTTATTGGCAGCAGTATTAAAATTTGTTATTACAAATTGGTTATTTATTTGCCAGCCTTTCCAATCAGCCCGATGTAATAGCGAATTTTGAAAGCCATTGTAACTATCACTGCGGTTATAATTAATAAATCCGTAAGTAAGGGAATGATTTCTTTTATCCCTCAGCCCGGTGGTGGCCCTGATAATACTTTCGTCTGCAGGTAATAATAAAAATGGCAATCCCCAATCCCTCGAAAACTCAACTGTTCGTAATCGTTCCAATGGTTTAAATTTACGTTGCACATATTCATAATCAAGACTGGTGTTCAGAAGCAATTGTTTTGCAGACTGCAATATCTTTTCATTGCTCAATTGAAACTTGCCCGCCCAACCCCTGTCGTCACCATTATTTTTAACCGAAAAAGTATTAACATCATTACTACTGGTTGCCACTTCAGTTTTCAGCAGGGTATTTTTGCTGAAAACATAATCTATTCCCAGGTTGACAATTTGTTGCTTCTTCGGTGTCACTAATATCTGCACCGGTTCATACTGCCCCTGCTTTATACCGGCTACAGGAGCTACATACCGATACACTTTTCCATTGGCTCCATTAAATTCAGGAACATAGTTACCATTACCCTGCCTTACATCCACAAAAGATAAATTATAGTTTGCCAGTGCAGGGTTAGTGGAATACTGATAAAAAGAATCAAGTCCCATGTATATCTTTTCATATAAAATTTTTCCCACAGCAAAGGTGTCTAATATGGCGGCGGGGTATAGTGCTTTTTGAATACTGTCACCA
>JBKJLR010000296.1:0-10091 GCA_046596865.1 Chitinophagaceae bacterium | reverse complement strand
TGAAATAGTTTCATTTGTCTACATTTCCTATCTTTCTTTTTCAATTGTTGCTATGCAAAAAACAAAGATTGCGGGTATCGGTATGTATGTGCCCACTAACGTGGTTACCAATAACGATCGGCTAAAATACATGGAGACCAGTGATGAATGGATACAGGAACGTACCGGCAGCAAAGAACGGCGATATGCCCATAGAACTGATGAAACTACTACCACAATGGGTGTGGAAGCCGCCCGAATTGCCATTGAAAGGGCGGGCATCACCCCGCAGGATATTGATTTTATTGTTTTTGCTACGCTAAGCCCTGACTATTATTTCCCGGGCTGCGGTGTGCTGTTGCAACGGGCCATGATGATGAACGAGATAGGTGCATTGGATGTCCGCAACCAATGTAGCGGTTTTGTTTATGCATTGAGTGTGGGGGACCAGTTTATCAAAACCGGAATGTATAAAAACGTATTAGTGGTGGGTGCAGAAAAACATTCTTTCGGTTTAGACTTTACCACAAGAGGAAGAAACATCTCCGTGATTTTTGGTGATGGTGCAGGTGCCGTAGTATTACAACCTGTCAGCCCTTCGTCAGGCTCAGGGTCTGGAATTCTTTCAACTCATTTACACAGCGATGGAGGCGCAGCAGAAATATTAGCCATGTATAATCCGGGTACTCATGCTAATCATTGGTTAGACCAAAAAGTAGCCGACTTTAATGAGAATGAAATTGGGGATATGTTTATGAGTCATGACATGATTGACAAAGCGCAAAACTTCCCGTTTATGGATGGGCAGGCTGTTTTTAAAAAAGCAGTAGTTAAATTTCCGGAAGTAATCATGGAGGCATTAACCACTAACGGACTTCAAACATCAGATATAACCATGCTGATTCCTCACCAGGCTAACTTGCGTATTGCACAGTTTGTCCAGCAAAAACTGAAATTAAGGGATGACCAGGTTTATAATAATATTCAAAAATATGGCAACACCACAGCAGCCTCTGTTCCTATTGCTTTATGTGAAGCATGGGAGAATGGCAATATAAAAGATGGTGACCTGGTTTGCCTCGCCGCTTTTGGTAGTGGCTTTACCTGGGCCAGCGCATTGTTAAGATGGTAACGTTATTGCTGCAACTGCAATGAAACTTTTGTTGTCTATAACCTGGAAATAGTTGAAAACAAAATACTATGAAAAAAAATTTCTTACTTATACTTTTAATTGCTGTTACGGGTATGGTGAAAGCACAATTGCCCTGGAAAATAAAGCTTGGCAGTAAAACCATTTTGCAAACAAAGGGAGATGATGAAACAAAAAATGTGCTTCGCCTTAAAAATATCCAGGTAGGGACAAAAAATAACCTTTGCCTTAGCTACAGGGTAACAGCGGATGAAAAAGACTGGGTAAGAACAGTAATGATTTATGATACAGCCGGTGTGAATATAGCCGACAACCCCGTTGGCAGTAAAATACAAAAAGGAACTCTCCAGGTAAATTATATTATTCGCAACAAGACATTGAAAGCACTTTTAGCCAGGCACAAGAAAATAAAAATCTATTTTACTTCTATTCCCTCCGATCCGGAAAAAGCGGCTATTGTCAGGGTAAGGAGAGTCCATATTTGTACCGTATTGCTCCAATAGTTAATAGCTCATGTATATTATTAATAATGATACCCCTTGTATCGTTATTTTTGTTTTAACATGTCCCGGCATATCATTTATATTATCAATCCTGTTTCAGGTACTATGGCTAAGAAAGAGTTGCAGGAGTTAATTGAAAAAAAAACAGCAGAAAAAAATATAGATTTCCAATTATTCCCTTCCGTAGCAAGCGGAGATTATTCCTTCCTGCATGCTATAATTAAAGAACAGGAAGTAACTGATATTGTCATTGCCGGAGGCGATGGCACAGTAAGCCAGGTGGTCAATAGCCTGATGAATTGTACTGTTAATTTTGGTATCATACCCTGCGGCTCGGGGAATGGATTAGCCTATACCGCAAAGATCCCTAAACAGCCGGCAAAGGCATTAGACATTATATTCAGGGGTAAGTCAAAAGCTATTGATGGTTTTTATATTAATGATCGGTTTGCCTGCATGCTCTGTGGATTAGGCTTTGACGCAAAAGTGGCCCATGATTTTGGCCGGCAACCCAAAAGGGGATTAACTACTTATATAAAACAGGCGGTAAAGAATTTTTTTGCTGCTAAAACATATTCATTTGAACTAACTATAAAAAATAAAACTTTCACAACAGAAGCCTTCTTAATTAGTATTGCCAACAGTAACCAGTTTGGAAATAATTTTACTATTGCTCCTGAGGCCAGGTTGAATGACGGGCTACTTGATATAGTCATAGTAACTAACCAGAGCAAACTAAGTGTAGTGCTTCAAACAGTGAAACAAATAAGGGGCAAGAATAAATTACAGACAGATGTTATTGAGAAAAAGAAAGAACGGGTCATTTATTTTCAAACTGATAAAATCGTCATCAACAATCTTTCCCTAGCCCCGCTGCATATAGATGGCGAACCGTTGGAAACTGCTGATTCATTAAAGATCAGTATAAAGAAAAAATGCTTCCGGCTTATTCAACCTTAAGCGTATCGGTTCTATTTTTTTCAATTCCCAATAACTTAAGGGTTTTCAGAAAACTTTTTTGATTAGCTGGTGATTTAATAGAAGACATAATATCTTTCTCTTCCCGTTTAGTAAGATGAAAATTCAATGCTGCTTTATTCTCTTCTTTATCGGTAGCATATTGAAAAGCAATTTTATAAACAGGACTGCCACTGCGGGAAATATAATAATTCAGCATATCATTCTGAAAATATTCCATCATTTTAAACCAGTTGTGCTGAAGCAGCAGGAACGGTTTAGTAACATGGTCACTGATATCTTCTGATAAATAAGGAGCTTCCCAACCACCGGCCATCCTGTCTCTTATTTGAACAACCAGCACACCGCTGGTGTTTTCTTTAATCCAGCTATCAATAGAAACCAAAAACCGAAGAGTTGATTCCTGGCCGTAATTGTCCCGGAGGCCAGCATCCATTACATCTATCACCGGGTTGGATGGCAGCCAAACGTTGGGTAAGATGATCGGGAATGTGGCATTCATCCGCATAGCTGTCAGCATCCGGATATTGTAAGGATCCTGTTTAGCAAAAAAAGTTGTAAAGTCGATAGCATCCGGATCAACCAGTGGAATATTAGCAGTGTCCTGGGGCGCCTGCATCATAAAACGAACGGGCTGAGTGCTGATGATCATTTTCCGGCTATCCCTTGTCACCACAGAATTAAAAAACATCAAAGGGATATTCGCTGCTTTCTCATCGGCTATATAGTCTTTCAGTTGCTTATTTAAAAAACCTCTCGTATTACTGTTAAGTTTTTGTTCAAAAGCATATCCCCTGTCCTTTACATATTCATAAGAACCCACGCTGAATTTTTGTGCCGGAGAAATCAAATCTCTTGCAAAAAAAGATGTGAACAATGGATTTAATAAATCTCCGGCAATATCATCTACATACTGTTTATCCTGCAGGTTTATCGGTTGACCATTTTGCTTACGCAAATACAATTCCCTGAAATAAGCAGCCCCTATCATTCCTCCCGATGCTCCATTGATCAAAAATGTTTTCTTAAAAAATGCGCCGTTGGTGATACTGTCGAGTTGTTGCAATACACTCATTGTAAAAGTAGCGCTGCGGTGGCCGCCCCCGCTGGTATTTATCAGCACAAGTAATGGCTTATCGGTCTCCTGTTTTTTCTTCCAGGTATTTAAAATACTGAACATGTTTTGCCTGTCGGCTTCTACGTTTTCTTTGCTGCAAAGTGCCAGCAATCCTTCTCTCGTATAAGAAGGCCGTTCATTTTTATTCCAGTAATTAATACCGTAGGCTTTGTTGCGTGGGTCTATCCAGTCAAACTTGTAAAAAACATTTAGCAGTACTACAAGACCTATCAGGTAAGGAATGCTCCAGCTCTGTAAGAAATAAGTAATGGCACCGGCTACACCTATCAAAATGGAAAAGAAAATAGTAATACTGGCAGCTGCAGGTAACTGGAAAAAAGGATTGTCAAGCAAAAAACCTATAAGAACAAGAAACAAAAAAGCGGCAAACACGGAAAGAATGGCAGCAAAGTGATGACGTTTAAAGATAGATTCTACAAATTCATCTGTATAATGAGAAACATCCCTTGCTGGTTTCAACCGTAAGGGGGATTCAAAATACCAGTCAACTTTCATCAGTGGTGCACCATGATAGACTTCTTTAACGGTGCCGAGGTGGGTGATATAAGATTTGGGATTACTGATAATGGGCATCATCCTTCGCAGGATAGAACGGTCGGCCCTGAAAAAATATATAAAGGAGACCGCCAGAATAAAAATCAACCCTGCTACAAAACCTCCAAACAGGAAAAGTATTTCAGTAGTACTGATAAGTTCTTTATAATGTGCATACTGGTATGCTTTTAATAAATAAAATATCAAAAAGATACCCGGTATAATTGAATTGTTAATACAGTATTTTAAAAAAGGGTTGGTAGTGGCTGCTAAAAAACGAAAGTGCCTGCTAAAGAGAATGAAACTGGAAATATTCCAGCTCATCATAAACATACCAATGGAGGCACCCACGATTGCTGCGCTGACCGAATTGACATTTCCCAGGTATTCCGGTGCCAGGAATAAAGAGTCGGCGCCGAATGTTTTCATAAGAGTGCCGTTTACTGTAGCAAATAGTACTATCCAGAACAACAACAACACCTGGTATTTCCTGATATGCAGAAAAACTAATTGTATGGGAAACGAATAAAAAAATCCACGCAGCCATGCTTTCATTAGTGAGGTAAATGGTTACAATTAAAAATACTACTAAATAGCTGCTTCATCAAATGAAGATAGGACTACCCGGTAATAGGTTTATTTCTTACAATATACAGTAACCAGACTAATGAAAGCAACAAGAGCATTGCTACAAACTGGTGAGCTACTCCAAGCCACAGGAATGTCTTTGTATCAAGTGCATGGAGAACGGTAAGTATTCCCAGTAATACTTGTAACAATACAATAAATAATGGCAGCACTTTGGTTTGTTGAAACAATTTTGTTGCCAACACCTTACGGGCCTTCCACCACCAAATAAATATCAAAACAGAAATGATATAGCCAAGATTGCGATGAATGAAGTGTATCACCAGTGGATTATGCGTTAGAATGGAAAGTCCTGAATACTTCCTGTCACCTAATGAATGAATGCTGGATGGCCACCATGTACCGTTGATGGAGGGCCAGGTGGGTGCAACAGTGGCCGCTTTCAATCCTGCCATAAAAGCTCCATAAATAAGTTGGATAACAAGTAATACAACAAGCCAGTTGGCAAATTTTCGCAACGATGGGTGAATAACAATTTGTTCCCTTAGTATCAATAAGTCAAATGCAAACCACAAAGTATAACACAACAATCCAAGAGCAAGTATAAAATGAATAGCCAGTTTATAATGACTTACATATAATAATTCAGAATCTTCTAAACCACTCTGTACCATTATCCAGCCCACCAGTCCCTGCAATGCACCAAGCAGGAAAAGGATGATCATGGGCTTTATCATCTCTTTTTTAAACCGTTTCTGTATTATAAAGATTATAAATGGAATAATGAATACAACACCTATCAATCTTGCCCAAACCCGGTGAAACCATTCCCAGAAATAAATGAATTTAAAGTCCCCAAGAGTGAAATGAGAGTTGACATATTTATATTGCGCAATTCCCTGATATTTTTCAAATGCTGTGTTCCAGTCTTGTTCATTCATGGGAGGCATTGTTCCCATGATAGGCTTCCATTCGGTAATAGAAAGCCCCGAGCCGGTTAGTCTTGTAATACCTCCAAGCAAAATTTGTATGATGATCATCCCCACACCTACCAGCAACCAGACAGCTACTGGTTTTGAAGAACGGGAAATCTTTATGCCTTCCATTGTGGCCGCAAAGTTAATTGTGGGGGCCGGGGAAAATATTTTTTGTTCAGTAATATTTCTGAAATTGCAGGCAAATGCTAAAACCTTTTTTCCAGGAAGAATTTATAGAAGCCGGATGTGATGAAGCCGGAAGAGGATGTTTTGCCGGTCCCGTATTTGCCGCAGCAGTTATTTTGCCAAAATATTTTCATCACCCACTGCTGAATGACTCCAAACAACTTACAGAAAAAGAGAGAGAAGAATTAAGGCCGGTAATAGAAAAGGAAGCCATTAGCTATGCTGTGGCGGCTGTAGATAATAACGAAATTGATCAGATAAATATCCTTAAAGCATCCTTTAAAGCCATGCACCTTGCACTGGAGAGGCTACTGGTTAATCCGGAACTCCTGTTAATTGACGGCAACCGTTTTATTACTTATAAAAAAATACCCCATCATTGTATTATAAAAGGAGATGGTATTTATTCATCTATAGCTGCTGCCAGTATTCTTGCCAAAACATACCGGGACGAGTATATGGTGAAGTTGCACCAGCAATTTCCCCATTATTGCTGGCAAAGCAATAAGGGATATGGCACTCTGGCACACCGGCAGGCCATTGAAGAATTTGGTTTGTGCGAATATCACCGGAAAAGTTTCCGGATTTTTGCTGTTCAGGCAGAAGCGTAGCAAAGTGATTTCATTTTCCAAACTATTGCAGTAATTCCGCAGGCACTTGATCCAGATTTCCGGTTTATCATATACGATCCCGGATAGGGAGAAGCATTGAAGATATTCAAATGTTGCTGTGGTCAATTTATTAAAATGTATAGTCATTTCTCCCATTCTCCCAACCCTTGCCTTATTAATACAGGTTCATCGCCGGTACAATCAATGATGGTAGAGGGCACAGCACCACCAATGCCTCCATCAATCACAAAATCCACTTCATTCATAAAATTTTCATACATCACTTCGGGATCAGTATAATCTTCTACCATTTCTCCGGGCAGGGAAGCACTCAAAATGGGACGACCCAGTTCTTTAACTATGGCCATTGCAATATTGTTTGCAGGAATCCGAAGGCCGATTGTATCTTTTTTGCTTTGCAACATTTTTGGCACCATTTTACTGGCCGTCAATATGAATGTATAAGGACCAGGCAGGTACTCTTTCAGTAAACGGTACGTGGGATTAGACAATGGTTTGGCAAAATCACTGAGGTGTGAGAGGTCGCTGCAAACAAAAGATAATTGTGCTTTTTTAGGATCCACTTTTTTAATCCGGCAAACCCGTTCTACCGCTTTTTGCTGAAGAATATCACAACCCAGTCCATACACCGTGTCAGTTGGATAAATAATGATACCCCCTTGTTTCAAGACATCCACAATTTGCTTGATCAGTCGTGGCTGAGGATTATCAGGATGAATTTGTAATAACATACTTACAGTTCCGTTTAAAAGTACAAGTTTTGCTAAATCCTTCTTCAATAATCGTCATTTACCCGGCAATTCGTATTTTCGCCGCTGTTTATCTTTGCAAAAACTAAAGACACCTCATGCAGTTAAAACCGGTAGCCACCTTTGATACGATTGATCCAGAGGTGTTTAAGAAAGATTATTACCACCCCGGTGTGCCTGTGGTTATCAAAAACCTGTCGCATAATTGGCCTGCTTTCAGCAAATGGAACTGGGATTATTTTAAAGAATTAGTGGGCGAAAAAAAGGTGCCATTATATAACAATGTAAAAAGTGACGCTTACACCCCTATCAATACGGCTGACGATTACAAGAGCTTTGGTGAATATATTGACATGATCAGTAAGGGACCTGCTGCCTGGCGGATATTTCTCTTTAATATTTTTGACCATGCCCCGCAACTGATAAAAGATTTTGCATGGCCGGAACACCTGATGAAAGGTTTTATAAAAAAATATCCCATGCTGTTCACTGGCGGGGCTGGCTCCATCACCCACCTTCATTATGATATCGATCTCTCTCATATTTTGCATACCCAGTTTGCCGGCAGAAAAAGAGTGCTGATGTTTCCGTATAAAGAACAATATAAACTCTACCGCAAACCCTTTGAAGTATTGAGTATGGCAGATTTCTCTAATTATTACGAACAAAACGGATCTCCTGATTATGAAAAATTTCCTGCGTTGAAACTGGCTGAAGGGTTTGATTTTATTTTAGAACCTGGCGATACTTTGTTTATGCCTGCCGGTTACTGGCACCATATGGAATACCTCGAAAGCGGCTTTGCCATGAGCCTCCGTGCCCTGCAGCCATCCCTGGCTGGTAAAGTAAGGGGCATCTGGAGTTTAATTGTTATGCGCAATATTGATACACTGATGAAAAAGACACTACCAAAATGGTGGTATAAAAGGAAAGAGAAAAAAGTGTATGAGAATGCGGCAAGGATGCTGGCTAATGCATAACAATTTTCTATCAAAAGTTTTCGTTGTATAATTAATTGAGTTAAGAAGAAATTTTTGATTTGTGCTATTGATCTTTTCGCAGTTACCATATTTTAGACAATCGTCCAAACCTCATTTCCCCTCAACAACTTATCTAAATCAGCAGGCTTCCTTGTTTTAGCTTCCTCTATCTGTGCTGCCATTACATCTTCATAGCAGTGGCGGTTGGTTTGATAAAAAACACCAAAAGGCCTTGGCAAATGACCTTCAATTTTCGGATCATCAAAAATCCGCACCAAAATCTGTGCTTTATAAATATCATGTTCATCATGCACCCACAGATCATCGGTACTATGCCCTTCGTTCAGGTTCACAACAGTTGGAGTAAATCCATCCAGTTTAATTCCTTTATCATTATTGGCACCAAACATTAATGGCTTACCCTGTTCAAGAAAAAGTGTTTCCTGTGGTTTGCTGCTTTTTTCAGTAAAAATTTCAAAAGCAGCATCATTAAAAATGTTGCAGTTCTGATATATTTCTAAAAAAGATGCTCCCTTATGCTGATGTGTCCTGAGAAGCATGGCCTGTATATGTTTTGGATCCCGGTCCATCGTCCTTGCAACAAAAGTGGCATCTGCACCCAAGGCTAATGCCAGCGGATTAAACGGATGGTCAATACTTCCCATCGGTGTACTCTTGGTTACTTTATTTTCTTCTGATGTAGGGGAATATTGCCCTTTCGTTAATCCATAGATCTGATTGTTGAATAGTAAAATATTCACATCAAAGTTTCTCCGCAGCAGATGAATGGTATGATTACCTCCGATGCTTAAACTGTCGCCATCACCTGTAACAATCCACACACTCAATTCTGGTCTTGAGGCTTTTAAACCTGAAGCCACGGCCGTAGCCCTGCCATGAATGGAGTGCATGCCATAAGTATTCATATAATAAGGAAAGCGGCTGCTGCAACCAATACCGGATACGATGACTATATTCTCCCTGGCAATACCTAATGTGGGCATTATCTTTTGCACCTGCGCCAGGATAGAATAGTCGCCACATCCCGGGCACCAGCGAACTTCCTGGTCAGTGGCAAAATCTTTGGCTGTTAGGGCGGGAGCCGTTGTTGTTTCACTCATAATTTAGGATTGACACCAAAATTACACATCTAATACAAATGCTCAATAAGCAATTTTCAATGCTCAATTTTCAAGTCGGGGGCTATTTTCCCTTGTTTTTTTGAGCAGTTGATATGCTTTTGGCAATTATCGCTATTAACTCCTCTGTTTCTTTATTAATTGGGTCAAGTTTTAAAACTGGCTGTATCATTTGTTTTTTAATAATAATCTTTAATGCCGTTCTGCATTCTTTTAGTTCTTTAAGTATAACCCCCATTTTATGAATAAAATCATTTCTTGACTCGGCTCCCTGGGCCTCGCCATAATTGAATGTTGGAGAATGACATGATCTTACCAGTTGTCCGGCTATATAATTTCCAGCCCTTGTATTGGGCGCCTCTACAACATCAATCATCCGGCAAGTGTAATCCACAAAGCGGTCTTCCAAATCATATTTTCTTTTTTCCATTGCCTTTGCTTTTAGTTCTCTTCAATTTACAAAAGACTTTTGAGATAGGCTGAACATTGAAAATTGAGCATTGATTATTGAGCATTTTCTAAAAGAGCTTCCCAGTATTCGGCTGCTCTCCGGGTATG
>JBKJLR010000247.1:0-12306 GCA_046596865.1 Chitinophagaceae bacterium | reverse complement strand
GTGCTTATCAGCCGTGCACATAAGCAGGGTATTGCTCCGGAAGCTTTCGATGCATCAAAAGCAGGTGCGCAAAGTGGTAAAGTGTGGAAGAAAGAAGTGAAAGTAAAAAACGGAATGATACAGGAAGATGCCAAAAAGATTGTCAAACTCATTAAAGATTCCGGAATGAAGGTGCAGGCATCCATTAATGATGACCTGGTAAGGGTAACCGGGAAAAAACTTGGCGACCTGCAGGACGTTATTCAGCTTTGTAAAAATGGCAACCTGGAAATTCCTTTACAATATGTGAATATGAGAGATTAGTTAAGGAATAAACCTGCTTTTATTGTCTTTTTATGTGAATAACCAGGTGCAAAACAGGTGCATATCAACTGCCTCAAAAATTTGGAAACCGATAGTGAAAGAAACTATATTTGTTTTACAACTGCACGAAGTTTTAGCAATAAAATCAGTGCTGGAGAAACGGAAGCCCCTTAAAAGGTGAAAGTTACTCCGCGGGGAAACAGAAGCCCGTCAAAAGGTGGAAGTGACTCCAGAAAGCATCAGGTAAGTAAACAGAAGGCGCAAGCCAGAAAGTGAGCTAGCTTGGTGCTTTCGTATTTTATGGGCCTCCCCCAAACCCCTCCGAATGGAGGGGCTTTAGGTCGCTTATTATTTTAAAATTACTATTAGAAATTAAAGCCCTGCCTTTCGTATTCTGTATTAATCTGTGCTAATCCGTGTAATCTGTGGCCAAAATCTATTTTCTGTAAGATTTGGCTGTAACCCTTCTCCGGCCTATCTTTGCCGCCCGAAAAATATTTTTTTAATCTGTACGGCAAAATCCGTGCAGCCTTCAAAATCATCAAGTTATGAAAAAAGGAATCCATCCCGACAGCTACCGGTTAGTAGTTTTTAAAGACATGAGTAATGGTCATTCATTCGTTAGCCGTTCTACTGCTTCTGCTAAAGAAACAGTAAAATGGGAAGATGGCAACGAATATCCCCTGGTAAAACTGGAGATTTCCAATACTTCTCACCCTTTCTTTACCGGTAAAAATATGCTGGTAGATACGGCAGGTCGTATTGATAAATTCAACAAGAGATACGCAAAAAAGGCAGAATAATATTACATTGTGAATTGTTCTTCTGAGTTGCCGGAATAGATATTCTGAGCTTGTCGGAGAATTGTTTTTCATGGCTATACTTTAGACCTCCCGATTCTTCGGGGGGTCTGTTTTTTTTCCGGCTTTGCCGCCGTCCTCACTTGTCATTCGAACTTTCAGACTCTTGCCATCCCGACAATAGGAGGGATCTTGTAGTAGGGGCTCTCAGCACCATTACTACTATCAGCTGTAGTCCCGGCTGTTCGCTGCAAGTCCTCTGCCGCTAAGGCGGCATCCGGGCTTACCACTTCCATCCGGCAGCCTGTCAGGGTTCTGTTCGCTATGCAGCTTGTCAACGGCTTTCCTTTTTTTTATAACCATTCCATTAAACCAACTGAATGTCCACCTACGCCATAAAAAATTTTCATACAGATTTAGAACACATCAAACACTTTGGCAGCACCACCCAAAAAATTCATCACCTACAAATTCGCCGATTATAAACAACAGGTAATAGATTTATTAAAACGTTCCCACACAATACGTTCACAGGCGAAGTCTCGGTCAGCATTTTAACTTTTCCATTTCTTATTAACACCTATTTTCAGCCTTCATCATTATAATTTGAAAAATAAACAACAGAGTAATGTCAGGGCATTGCTGCTTGTCTGTGGTATTATTTTTTTTATTCTCTTATATATCATTGCCGCACTGCTCTACCCCGGCGGTTCGGATATTGATAAAACGGCGACTGGTTTTAGCTGGCAGCATAATTACTGGTGTGAGTTGATGGATTCTGATGCACAGAATGGTAAAGACAATACTGCAAGACCTGTTGCTATTGCTGCTATGTTTGTGCTTGCGATAAGCCTTATAATTTTCTGGTATCAGATTCCCCTTCTTTTTAGTGGTAAGAAAACTGGTAGCATGGTTATCCGCTACTGCGGTGTTGGCTCCATGCTGATTGTACCATTTATGTTTACAGGCCGGCATGATGCGGTTATGAATATTGCAGGACTGCTTGGCTGCATAGCTATTGCAGTATTGATGGCAAAACTATACACTTATAAAATGTATGGCTACTTTATATATGCTATTCTTTGCATCCTTCTGTGTGCTCTCAATAATTACGTTTATTATACCGGTAATTTACTGTACTGGCTCCCGGTCATTCAGAAGATATCTTTTATTGTTTTTCTGCTTTGGTTTGCATTATTGACAGTAAAACTTTATGGTAGTAATAGCTTTATAAAAAATATTAATGACCCGGGATAAATTATATTCCGGGTCTGCGAAACTTCCTGTTTAGTAGTTTTATTATATGGCTTTTACCCAACATAGAAATAGCGAATTATGTCTTGGTTCATTTCCTCACGAACCAAACTCAGGCCAGTTTTAAAATAGTATCTTTCCGCCGCATGAATAAGATCATCTTCACTGAAGAATTTTGCCAGCCGGAAAATCTGCATCCCTTTACCCTTACACGGCAGATGCAGGACATTCGTGTTGGCATACTTACTATCCGGGAGAAATGGGAAAGAATGCTGGACATGCCTTCCTACGACAAGAAAGAAGATGACTACAAAGACGGGCAACGTTCGGTTCACCTGGATGAAGCAGTGACAGATGCTGTGTGCTACCTGGTGCATGGCAATGTGCTGCCTGCTGCTAAATTGATAAAGGCTATCCGGCGGTTGAAAGACGGTGAGTTTATAACTACCGAAAGCGGAATGGGGATTGTTTATCGCTTTACGAAAAATGAGATGACCGACCGGCATAAAATAAAAGTGGGGAAGGCGATTACTTTTAAAGAAGAGATAAAAACGGTTCAATATCCCTGGGATATTTTTCAACTGAATGATTGGGCGATACGACAGGATTTTGAATTGCTCACCTATAAAAGAAAAGGGCAGCGCCTTTCAAAAACAAATGCAGTCATTAATTCTTCACAAGTTTTTATAGAAAAAGGTGCCAAGGTGGAGCATTGCTTTATAAATGCCAGCACCGGTCCGGTATATATTGGCAAAAATGCGGAAGTGATGGAAGGTTGCCTGATCCGTGGTCCACTGGCGATGGGTGAAAGAGCTTGTTTGAAAATGGGTACAAAAGTTTATGGAGCTACTACGCTGGGGCCCGGCTGTGTGGTGGGTGGGGAGATTAAAAATTCGGTGCTGTTTGGATATAGCAATAAAGCACATGATGGTTATCTTGGTGACTCGGTGATAGGCGAGTGGTGTAACATGGGGGCAGGCACTACTAACTCCAATTTAAAAAATAATGCCGGCGACGTGAAAATACAGACACCCAAGGGAGCGATGAATGCAGGTATGAAATGTGGTGTGATGATGGGAGACTACACCAGAACGGCTATCAATACAGCTATCAATACCGGCACCGTAATTGGTGTTTGCTGTAATGTGTTTGGAGCCGGGCTTACACCACCATACCTTCCTGATTTTTCCTGGGGGACTGATGGGATGAGACGATACCAATTTGAAAAGGCATTGCAGGATATTGAAAATTGGAAGAAACTGAAGGGGCATACCGTATCAGAGGAGGAGAGAAGTATTCTGAAGTATGTGTTTGATAAGTTATAGGGTGTAAGTTGTAAGTTATAGGTTGTAGGTTATATGTTGTAGTTGTAGAAATTGCGGAGTGAGTTGTGAGAGTTTGAGAATAGTATTTAATATCGGATGGATAATTATTATAAACTTGATTTTTTATTATGAGAAAGCAAATTGCGGCGGCTAACTGGAAGATGAACCTAACGTTTCAGCAGGGAGAAAAATTGCTGGATGATATACTGGGTGCGGAAATTGAATTGGCAAATCACCAGTTGGCAATCTTTGCTGTTCCCTATCCTTATTTGCTTATGACAAGAAGCGAAGTAGAAGAGGAGCAGAACTATTATGTTGCGGCACAAAACTGTCACCATAAAAAATCAGGTGCCTACACCGGTGAAGTATCGGTGGAAATGCTCCACTCGATGCATATTAATTACTGCGTTGTCGGACATAGTGAAAGACGGGAATATAATGGAGAAACAAATGCTATACTGGCGGAAAAAGTAAATCTATGTATTGAAAATTTTATTACGCCAATTTTTTGTTGTGGTGAGCCGCTTGCTATCCGGGAAGCAAGTACGCAAAACGATTTTGTAGCGGCACAATTAAAAGAATCTTTATTTCATTTACCGGCGGATAAAATAAAAAATATCATCATTGCCTACGAACCGATCTGGGCTATCGGCACAGGTAAAACCGCCAGTACGGAGCAGGCACAGGAAATACATAAATATTTACGTTCTATATTAGCTGGTCAGTATGGTGAAGAAGTGGCTAATGAAATTCCGATTCTTTATGGTGGTAGTGTAAAAGCTAATAATGCCAAAGAAATATTCGGTTGCCCGGATGTGGATGGAGGATTGGTGGGCGGCGCATCCTTAGTGGCAGCAGATTTTATTGAGATCATTAAAGCGTTGAAGTGAGTCGGTGAATAGTGAATGGTGATTTGAGCAAAAGACAATTCTTAATTATTCATTATTAATTCTTAATTAATCTCTGCACCCTTCCATATCGTTATTGCCCGAAAGAACCAGGTGCTGCTTAGTTTCTTAAAACTACGGGCTATCATCAACGGCAAAGAAATTTATCCGCTGCTGAATACAAAGCCTGTCGTAATTCCGGTGATGGAAAATAATCCCAGGATAGTTATTACCGACGGCTATCATATTACCAAACCACTTAAGCTGGTTTATAAAGATATCCCTGCTTATTGTTTTAATGTGGTTTGCGCTATTAGCGACAGGCAATTACTATTTGGGTCTATGGTACTGGCGGGATTATATCTTTCCGGACTTTACACAGGGATATTAGTATTAAAAGTTTTCAGTTTCCTGCCACTTATTTATTTGGTGGTATTTTATTATTTAAACCGGCAAGAATTTATCCGGCTGGTTCCGGTATTGAATTAACCAAACAGCCATTAATCGTTTTATGTGGAGTATTATGCTTCGCATTTAACTTCAAGAACCCCGGGAGACAAACATTTTGTATTAAGTAACTGTTGCTGCAATGGTTGGTTCAGGCAAAGGTACCAGGTCAAAATCATTCAGTTTATCAATGTCGAGGATAGTTTTTGATTTATCATTATTTGGATGATACATCATTTTGAATTTGGCTCCCCAAACGATCTCTGAACTTACATAGGAAGTTCTTGTCATCACATTATTAGAGAAAACTTCATCAAATCCTTTTATAAATACCATTATTTCCATATCCATTTTTTCTATATCTTCTTTATTAAGGCCATAGAATGGACTTGTTTCGATGATGGGATGTACAATTGTCCAGCTTAAAGCCAGTCCATTGATCCTCGAAAATTCCATATCCAAAGTGAAAAATTTATCGGTTAGCTTGCCATTTTCTTCCGAAGTAATGGCTAAGGTCAATTTAACCTCTACTTCCGAGAGGGTATTATTTTTAAAAGGAGTCAGGCGAAACATAAAAGCAGTACCCTCTTTGTATGGGGCAATTAATGCATTATCACTAAATTTTAAAAATGCTTTTGGCTGGGAGAAACGTCCATAAAATAATCCGGTAGCAAGAGCAAAACTCAGCAGACCTAGAAAAGCCTCAAACGTGGAAACCGCACTGGCCATAAATCCTACTGGGCTGATGCGGCCATAGCCAACCGTGGTAAATGTTTGTGCGCTAAAGAAAAACACTTCGGTAAAATTTTTCCAGTCAGAACCAGTGTTTACACCAGCCAGGTGGTTAATACCAATCAGGTAATAGATACCGGCAAATACAAGATTGATGGATATATAAATAAGAAAGAGTAGTAACAGGAATTTTCCCCTGTGCATATCAAGCATAGTATGATACCAGCTATACCGGTGCAGCAGGCCCACACCTCTCTTAATTACATTGGGTCTGCCATCCCGGTTAATAAAACGGCCGCCCGTGCTGGTACTATTGGTGCCAAATCCTGTATTTATTTCGTCTTTTAAATTGCGGACCTTTTTAAGTAATGCCATAGTTCAAATGTATAATTAATTTCATTTATACTTTGTTCACAGTGCAGGCTGGTTTATTTTAGCAGTTGATGTCAAGAAAAAAAATACTCTGGCTTTGCAGTTGGTATCCCAATAAAATAGAACCCTTCAATGGGGACTTTATTCAACGCCATGCTGCTGCGGCTGCTTTGTATAATGACATATATGTAATTCATGTAGCAGGGGATTCTTCCCCGAAAACTACAGTAACAGAGCATGTAATTAACCAAGCAGCAGGACTAACGGAACATATTATTTATTACAAACGATCATCCTCCTTTTGGGGAAAGCTAAAATCACACTATCGCTGGCTGGCACTTTCCAAACAGGCCATCAGGCGGTATATAATTGAAATTGGGAAGCCGGACCTGGTTCATGTTCATGTTCCCATCAAGGCTGGCATTTCAGCATTATGGGTAAATAGAAATTACAAAATTCCGTATGCTATAACAGAACATTGGGGCATTTATAACAATGTAGAAATACATAATTACGAAAGTAAGTCAACCACTTTTAAAAGATATACAGAGAAAATATTTGAAAAGGCCACTGCCTTTATCAGTGTAAGCAGCTTCCTGGCGGAAGGAGTCAACAAGCTGGTAATAAAAAAAGAATACGAAATAGTATCTAACGTTGTTGATACGAGCTTGTTTTACTACAAGGATAAACCAACACCACCTTTCTGTTTTATTCATGTGTCTAACATGGTACCATTAAAAAATGCAGAAGGCATATTGAAAGCATTTAAGCTATTACTGCGGCAGCAGCACAATGTCCGGCTGGTGATGATTGGCGATACAGATGATTCGATCAGGAATTTTGCAAAGGAATTAGCGTTGCCGGAAACACATCTTTTTTTCCTGGGTGAAGTGCCTTATCAAGAAGTAGCCCATTCCATGCAGCAAGCGGATTGTTTGATCTTGTTCAGTAATATTGAAAATTCTCCCTGTGTTATCGGCGAGGCTTTGTGTTGTGGTTTGCCGGTCATCACCACTGCTGTGGGTGGCATTCCTGAACTTGTCAATGAAAATAATGCGATGCTGGTGGAGGCTAAAGATGAGTCAGCTCTTGCCGCAGCTCTCCAAAAAATGATGGATAACTATGCACTCTATAACCGAAAAAAAATAGCTGAAGATGCCATCGGCAAATTCAGCTACCCCGTGATCGGGAAAAAACTGGATATGATTTACAGTTCTATAATAACGGCCAGGGATTAGCCTTTTAATTTTTTTATTAAATCAACATACTCTGTCATGGCATCACTGGTAGATTTTCCTTTCAAAGCCGCCCATGCTTCATACTTAGCTTTCGCTACAAAGTCAAAGGGATTGGAAGGAGATTCCGTATTTACGTCACCCACACTGCCTTGTTTATAAAGTGAATAAAGCTGCAGCAACGTATCGTTGCCTGGTTTATCAGATAAATTTTTACTGTCAGCTGCCGCTTGTTCAAATTGTTCTTTTAATTCCATGAGGGGTGTATGATTTTTGAAATAGATCAGTTAAAAAAATGCCCGTCGGTTTACTGCTGGCAATACAGGACGGTTATTATTTTGTTCTTGCATTGTCTATAAAAATACTTTGCACCTGTCGTTTATCATTAATTGTTTTATAAAATTCCTCCAGGTACTCAACTAGTTCTTTCCTGGTTCTTGCCTGCAACAATTCAGATTTGTTGATAAGGGCCATAATATTATCTTTTTTATGACGGAAAATCTTCATAGTGTTTTGTAACTCATCCATTGTTCTTGGAAATCCCCTGTAAACTCTTTCGGTTACCGATTCAGTACCTAATAATTCATTGGGTACGGCATAGCTGGCATTTACAAATCCTGAGTGATCAAAATCATACGGCACCACATAAGGCAGTGCTGCCGGGGTATTTTTCTCATAAATCAACCGGGTGTTATGATTGTTAGGTACCGACCAATCGCCATTGCTGATCATGTATTCAAAAACCGCCACTTTTGTCATCACTTCCCTGTCCGTACTTTCAGAAGAGTACTGTGCTTTTGCTTTTTTAATACAGCCATTTCTCATGGCCATATCATTATCATCTTCAATAAGAAAAGCATACTGAAAAAAGGGTTTTACTTTATTCCTGGTATCCTTGTAGTTCACTTTTAGCAGTCTTACCCTGAAACTTTTATCATCCAGCAGGTTGTACATTTTATAGATCAGGTATTCTTTCAGCAGTAGTTGTTCATCGTTACCATTACTACCACAGCCGATCACTAATTTCAATCTACCCAGTGGCGAAAGTCTTGGTGAACGGATAGAACTGAAGTCCACCATTATCGGCGGTATATTGCAGTACTCCCTTCTGAAATGCCCCCTTGGAGCTACCGTTACCGGCTCTTCTATTACTGTATTATCAGGAAAACGTAAAGTGACGGTGGCTTCCTGGAACATATCCACCCCTTTTTCTTTTTGCATTTTTGCAATGTCAGTGGTCAATGACATTTCAATTAAACCTTCTTCTGTAAAGAATTTTACACTATCGATTGGCTGTGCCTGCACCATAATGGTACTGGCAGTCATGAGCAATAAAAGAAAAGCTTTGATCTTTTTCATAATAAAAGTGGTTGATGTGTTATAAGGTTTAGAAAATTACAAAAGAATCAGTAATAAAATTGTCCTTTTTTATATTTATTATTTCATCACTTCGGTGATCGCAGTCCCCACAGATCCATTGGGCATCTGGATGCGCAGCATTGCTGCGATAGTCGGCGCAATATCAGTCATATAGGTTTCCCGGTTCGTCTTTCCTTGTTTGATGCCCCAGCCATACCAAAGCAACGGAATATGGGTGTCATAAGGATTCCATAATCCATGCGTAGTGCCGGTGGCTGAATAGGCGTCAATATATCCAGGTTTAAATATTAGTTGCACTTCACCGTTTCGGCGGGGATAATAACCATTGTTCAGCATTTTACGAATTGTAGCATTTAATGGCACTTCATTCAAATCTTTCAACGCAAAAACCCTGTCAATACTCTGTTCTGTCGACAGACGTTTTACCAGCCAATCAATTATTTCCTCCTCTTTCACCTTTGCCGAGTCGAGTGCAGGATGATTGAGATGTAACTGGTAATTATCATCGGACACGATAATGGTATTGATCTTATATTTCTCAGCCAGTGTACTATTAAGATTGCTCATAAGAGTGTTCATGTAAACTCTTCCGGCAGGCAGTTTATTTTCCTGCATATATTCAGGTATTTGTGCCACACCATGGTCAGCAGACAGAAAAATAGTGTATTGGCCTTTGCCTACTTTACTGTCAAGAAAGTCGAGGAGGCTCCCAATTTCCTTGTCTAACCGCAGAAATCCATCCTCTGATTCAATAGAATTGGGACCGAATGAATGACCAATATAATCCGGCGAAGAAAAGCTGATGGCCAGGAAATCCGTAATGTCATCTGCACCGAGTTGTTCTCCGGTAATGGCAGATTTACAAAATTCTGCTGTTAATGTATTACCCATCGGTGTTGAAACGATTTTTGTAAAATCTTTACCCGCAAAGTTTTTCAGATCGTAAGGGAATTTATTGCCAAACGGCTTTGCTTCATATTGTTTTTCATCGGCTGTACTTTGCACATAACTATTTGCCGGGTAGAGAAGGTTCCATCCCTGTTGATAATATTTGTCTACAAGTTTTTGACCATTAAAATCGTTTACCCATTTTGGCAAAGCATTCATATAGTATGTGGAGGTGATCCAGCTGCCAACCGTATTATCATACCAGTAAGCGGCGTTGGCGCTATGGCCGGCTGTAAGAATACCGCCCCGGTCTTTAATGGCAATACCGATTACCTTGCTTTTAAAATTCGTAGCTAACCTTAGTTCATCACAAACAGTGGTGACCAGCATGTTGCGGGGGCTCATCTTTCCTAAAGCAGAGTTACTGCCCACTGTGGTTACAGTTTTATCTTCCGTACAATATACTGATCTCATTTGTTCCCTGTCCCACCAGAAATTGCCGGTGATACCGCTGATGGCCGGAACGGAGCCGGTATAGATGGTGCTGTGACCACAGGCTGTAACTGTCGGGGTATAGGGTATCATTGTATTTTCACAAGTAAAACCCTGGTTTAGCATTCTTTTAAAACCGCCATTAGCAGCATACCTGTCATAATACCTGTAGAGATAATCCCAGCGCATCTGGTCTACCACTATGCCTACAATTAATTTAGGACGCTGAATACCCTGCTGTGCCTGAACAGAAAAGCAAAGTGCTACCCCAAGTAAAACCGTCAATAATTTTTGCATGAAAAATGTTTGGACAAAAGTAAGGGTTTGTTTCGCCTCAGGCGGGATGCTGATCTATAACTATTGCCTGACGAAAATTTTGAGGCGGAGGCTGCTTTATCTTATTTTTAATGGATGAAAACAATTGGATTGGTAGGCGGTCTCACCTGGTATTCTTCTATGGATTATTATCGTATTATGAATCAGCAGGTAAACGAAAGGCTGGGTGGTGATGCATCTGCTAAAATCATTCTCAACTCCGTCAATTATGGTGAAATAAAGAAGCTGACGCAGGCGGGCGACTGGAAGGCCATCACGGTTATCATCAGTGAAGCTGCTAAAAAAACAGAAGTGGCTGGAGCTGATTGCCTGTTATTGGGGGCCAATACCATGCATCATATTGCGGAGGAAGTAGCGTCTGCTATCAATATTCCGTTGATACATATTGCTGACGCAACTGCAAAAGTCATCAGGGAGAAAAATATTACTACTGTTGCCCTTCTTGGAACCAAATACACCATGCAGTTTGACTTTTATAAAAATAAAATGGCATCGCATGGCATCAAAACCCTGATACCTGGCGAGAGTGGGGTAGAAGAGATCAATAAAAGTATTTATGAAGAATTAGGTAAAGGCATTTTATTGCCGGCAACAAAACAAAAATATCTTACGATAATTAATGAACTTATTCAGCAGGGTGCAGAAGGAGTGATACTGGGCTGTACCGAAATTCCTTTGCTGATAAAACAGGTTGATTGCCCTGTTCCTGTTTTTGATACTACGTTACTTCATGCAACAGCTGCGGTGGATTTTGCATTGAGCTGATTCTATTTAACAGGGGTACAATGCTCCGATAATATCTCCACCTTCCCATTGTTTTTAATAATGGTAATACTGCATCGCTGAATGTCATTAAACGCTGTGCCAAAATAAGAACCTTTAGCTTTCCATAACGTATTGACAACGGCTGTATTCCCTTCTATTTTAATATCAATTTGCTGGCGTTGTACCGTGTCTATTTTATAATCAGCTGAGCCGGCAGTATGTACTATATTTTTTCGGTCAAATACTCCACCGGATTGAGTGAAGTAAATATAGGAAGGAGATAAAACGGAGTCAACAGTTTTAGCATTTTTATTCTTCCAGCCCTCATCAAAGCGTTGAATGGCAGCCAGTACTTCTTCCCGGGTCAATGTCTCTTTTTGATTACATGATTGAAATATAAGGATAATAAATATTGCTGTGCAAAAAATTTTTTTCATGGCGGCAAAGATACAACAGAAGTAGTTTTTTTGTAAAACCACTTGCATAAGCTTAACCATTTCTATGAAGCCTCCAGAATGACAGGGAAGCTATAATTGATAATCCTCCTACGGTCCACCACAACACATTGAACCCTGCATGTTCTGCTATTTGTGCACCACCCATTGGTCCCAACGTTTGTGCGGCGGACCATGCCATGGTATATAATGCGGCATATTGCCCCCGGTTCGAAAGTTGGGTTCTGGCTATCCAGTAGCTATTCATAAACGGCATGGAAAGAATTTCACCAAAAGTTACCAGTAAAGTCATAGTGACAGCCGTCGCTAAAGGGGCCCCAGGAATAATCAACACAAAAAATGATAAGCCCACCATAAATACACCAAGCGTAATATAAAAAATGTTTTTTCTTTTGCCATCCAATTTATATATCAAAACCATTTCTACCAATGCTATGATGATGCCGTTGGATGCCATTAATATGCCAATCAAAGGTTTTGAAAAATGCAGGTCGTTTTTATAGTAAACCGGCAGGTTATTGAATAAGTGGAAAACACACCAGGCAAACAGCATAGTGATTAAAGCAAAGGACAGGTATGTTTTATCCTTATAAGCAGATAGAATTAGCGGGTCATCAATTTTCACTTTTGCCGGA
>JBKJLR010000233.1:0-6926 GCA_046596865.1 Chitinophagaceae bacterium | reverse complement strand
CTTGTGTTTTTTTACCGCTTCCGCCCCTATGAATTTTGGATCTTCTTTGTAAGCGAGGTAAGGGAAATATACCGGTGCTATCAATGAAGCTGCAGTATGATGACCCAGGCCAAACTTACCAAACACTTTTGCAAACTCAATAAATATACCCGGGCTGATAAACCAGCCAACAACGGGAATCAATTGCCAGAAAACCCAATGTTTGGGCCGCTGGGCCAATTCCTGCATCACCCAGGTATTATAAAAAGGGACATAGGCTTTCCAGGCAGGCGCCCCTGCTTTTACAAACAGTTTGGCAAAACCAAAGGAAGGAAGGAAAACAATGAGGGTACCGATAAGATAAACAATGAATAAATGGTTAAGGGGCATGAGCCGTATTTTATGACTCGCAAAAGTATCATAAATATTTGCGTATCAAAATTTTAATATTCAAATTTTTGCTAAAATCCATGGATGGTTTGCACCGAATAAACTCTATTTTAGCCTTTCATCTGAATGAACCATTTCACCATCAGGGATATTGAAAATCTATGCGGCATAAAAGCCCACACTCTTCGCATCTGGGAGCAGCGATACAAGATGTTTGTGTCCAAAAGAAAGGAAAGCCAGCATCGGATTTATGATAATGATGACCTGAAGGCCTTACTCCGTATTTCGTTCCTGTATCATAATGGCTATAAAATTTCAAAGATTGCAGCATTAACCCCCGAAGAAATAAAGCAAAGAGTAGAAACTTTTCCCATCCAGGAAGATAATTATGAAGTATATGTTCATCAACTTATTGAAGCGGGGGTTGAATTTGACGAAGACTCATTTGAAAAAATTGTAAACTGCCTGGTAGTAAGAATTGGGTTTGAGAAATGCATCGCCCATGTTTTTTATCCTTTTTTGCAACGTATTGGTTTATTATGGTTGACCAGTAATGTGATACCTGCGCAGGAGCATTTTGTAAGCCATATTATCCGCAAAAAGATAATTCTTGCCATTGATGGGTTGGAAATTGATGCGAACAGTGTATCAAATATTGTAGTGTTTGCACCTGCGGGTGAACAGCATGAAATACCCTTACTGACCGCCAACTATTTTTTCAGGAAGTATAATAACCGTACTACTTATTTTGGAACGAATGTTTCAGTAGAAAGTTTGATCTATTACCTGCAGCATCACAAAGCCACTCATTTGTATATCCATGTGATAACGCATCTCAGGAATGAAGGATTCAATACATATATCCAGGCATTATGTAACAATTTCCCGGATAAGAAAATAATAGTTTCAGGTCCGGTATGCAAAGGCATAGAACATATTCCGGCTAATCTTCAAATTCTCCAATCATTGAATGAGTTGATTGTTTTTTCAAAAGAAACAGGAGCAGCTACTTCGGCATTACATAACTCCTGATATCTTCCGCCGTAATAGATTTTCCGGATAAAATAACCAATCGTTCCACCACATTTCTTAATTCCCGGATATTTCCTGTCCAGTTATATTGTTGTAATAATTTAATACCCTCCTCATCAATAACTTTTTCTGCAATCCCATAATCGGCACATATATCTCTGAGAAATTGATCGACCAGCAGTGGAATATCATCCCGGCGTTCATTTAAAGAGGGAACATGAATAAGAATTACACTCAGGCGATGATAAAGGTCAAGCCGGAAATTTTTGGATTCCACTTCCTTCAGCAAATCTTTATTGGTGGCGGCAATTACTCTTACATCCACAGAAATATCTTTTTCAGCCCCTACTCTCGTAATTTTTCCTTCCTGCAAGGCCCTGAGTACTTTGGCCTGTGCGTTCGCACTCATATCTCCTATTTCATCAAGAAAAAGTGTGCCTCCGTTAGCTGATTCAAATTTTCCGATACGTTGTTTGATAGCAGAGGTAAAAGAACCTTTTTCATGACCAAACAATTCGCTTTCTATCAACTCCGTCGGAATGGCCGCACAATTTACTTCAACAATGGGTGCTCCGGCTCTGTTGCTTTTTTCATGCACCCAACGGGCCACTAATTCTTTACCCACCCCATTTTCCCCGGTAATCAATATCCTGGCATCAGTTGGTGCTACCTTAGCAATGGTATCTTTTATTTTTTTTATCGGGGATGATTCGCCGATCATTTCCTGCACTTTGCTCACTTTTCTTTTCAGCACTTTAGTCTCGGTTACCAGGCTACTTTTATCCATTGCATTGCGAATGGTAATCAGCAGACGGTTCAGATCGGGAGGTTTTGAAATATAATCATAGGCTCCTTTTTTTACAGCATCCACCGCCGTTTCAATATTACCATGTCCCGAGATCATGATGATGGGTACATCAGGATTTATTTCACCAGCTTTTTGGAGAAATTCAATCCCGTCAAGTTTGGGCATTTTAATATCACACAATACAAGGTCAAAAGTTTTTTCCTTGAATTTTTTAAGGCCTTCTTCCCCATCTGCTGCTTCCTCTATTTTGTACCCTTCAAACGATAATATTTCTGTCAGGGTTTTGCGGATTGCTTTTTCGTCGTCAATAATTAATAAGTCAGCCATTAAAGTTTGTTTAAGTGGGTAAAAATAAATGAAAACTCACAGTTAAGGGTTATGAGTTTAGCGTTTTGGGTTAAACCTCTCAGATTAGAAATATCCTACCAAACAAAAGTAAAGAATCTATAAAAGTTGAAGGCTAAGCTCTTTTTAGCGGTTGAGTTTAATAAAAATAGAGGCCGGGTAGAAACCCAGCCTCGTTTATAAAATCCAATATCCTATGAAAAACCAAGGCGAAGATGCAACTAAATAATCAAAACGTTGCACCATAGACGAAATATTTTTTAGATTAACTCCATATATAAAAATAAAAAAACCGGCAACATGCAAGGGTTGTGAGTATGTCAAAATAGGGTTCTATTTTTTTTGGTACATAACCTCCTTTACCAATTTCACTGTTCTGGGCACATCAGGTAAAGCAGCAGCCACCAAATTGGGTGCATAGTGCAAAGGGGCATCAGCAGCGGTTATGCGGCGAATCGGTGCATCTAAATAATCAAAGCCTTCTTTCTGTATCCGGTAAGTGATTTCAGAAGAAATAGAAGCAAATGGCCATTGCTCTTCTACTATTACAAGGTGGTTGGTTTTTTTTACACTTTCCAATATCGTCATCCAGTCAAGCGGACGAATAGTGCGGAGATCAATTACCTCTGCGCTGATATTTTCTTTTTCCAATTCGTTAGCGGCAGCTAAGGCTACCTTCATCATTTTATTAAATGAAACGATGGTCACATCACGGCCGGCTCTTTTTACTTCTGCCTTTCCGAGTTTAATGTAATATTCTTCATCGGGTATTTCGCTTTTATCACCATACATCTGCTCACTTTCCATAAATATTACCGGATCTTCTTCAAAGCGGATAGCCTGTTTCAGCAATCCTTTGGCATCATAACCGTTGCTAGGCGAAACAACCTTGATTCCTGGAATATTAGCATACAAAGCTTCAAAAGCGGTAGAATGTTGTGCTCCCAGCTGACCAGCAGAACCATTACCACCTCTGAAAACGATTGGACATGATATTTGTCCACCACTCATTGCCAGCATTTTAGAAGCGGTATTAAGAATTTGATCTAAAGCCAATACGGCAAAGTTCCAAGTCATATATTCCACAATGGGACGAAGACCATTTTGCGCAGAACCCACCGCTACGGCTGTAAATCCCAATTCTGAAATGGGTGTATCAATAACTCTTTTAGGCCCAAATTCGGCCAACATACCCTGGCTTACTTTGTAAGCTCCATTATACTCGGCTACTTCTTCTCCCATCAGGTAAACCCGGTCATCACGCCTCATTTCTTCATTCATAGCTTCCCGCAGGGCATCCCGAAACGCAATAGACTTTGCCATCTTTTATTTCAGTTTTAAGGAGTCGCAAATTTAAGCGACAACGTGGATAAAATAGCAAAGGGGTTCAATTTAGTTATTGAACCCCTTTATACAACTATTTTAAGACTAGTATTATTTGTTACAATCTGCTGCAAGTTTATTGATCTCATCCTTTGAGCTACCCGCCAATTTACGGTCTGCTTCGGAATAGGTTGAATACATGGCCTTAATTTTCTGAAGCATACAATCACAATACTGGTTGGCACGGGCAGCGCCTACATTTTGTTTAGCGGTGCCTTCACAGTCATCCATAAACTTGCCTTCGTCGCTCCTTGACCAGCTGGGTGTGTTATCATTATCCTTGCTATCCATATTGTCTGTATTCTTGTCATCAGAGCTTTTAACGTCACTACTCTTGTCATCATTTTTATAGTCGTCTTTGGTGCGGCTGTCCATCGAATTTTTGTCTGTTTTTGTTTTTTCATTTTTACAGGCAGTAAACAGGCTAAGCGCCATTAAAAAAATTAATACTTTTTTCATAATTAGCAGGTTTGATTAGTAAAAAATATATTTTGTAATAGTTCCAAATATACCAACTTGAGGGTATTTTTCCATCGAAACCAAAAAGTTCTCAACAAAATAGTTATTCTTTGTCACCGAAAAAAATTAATTGCAAATGTTTTATGAACATATTCTTTACCGGCTCATCATGAGAAATTTTTCTCCAACAGATGTAACCCGGTAGATATTATTTTCTTCAATTAACAAGCCTTCCGTATGACCTTTCGCATGATGAACGTCTGTATTAAATACTTTTCCATTAAATAAAATGCTGACGGTGTCTGCTATTACCGTATGCCCCGTAGCAATGTGTTTTACTTTGTATGCAGAAAGTGTACTATCAACTTGCATGGTACTGGCCCGGGCATCTCCGGTATAATAACCCCGGTACCAAAAAGGCCCTAGATCGCTGTGCAAAGTATCAGTTTCCGGATTTTTATATTTGTATGAACTATCACCAAAGTATGGCCTTACCAGTTTATTAATTTTCGAAGTAGAAAGATCCATCCTGTTGATAGCCGCAGAGATACCGCCATGACAAAATAATACATCACCTACCCTTTCTATCACATTCTTAGTTCTCAGCCATCTTCCCAATTCTGAATTTTCACCATAAAGTGATACAAAATTTTCATTCAGCAAAATTGCATGCTGAGTATACTTCTGATTAAGATACCGTAGGTCGCCATTCATGTTCATTATTTCATGATTTCCCAGAATATAATGTACATGGCCTCCTGCTGCTCTTGCTTTTTCTTCTAAAGAATAAATAAGCCAGAGAACTTCTGTTTGTTGATCACCCCTGTCAACAAAGTCGCCGGTTAATACAAGATGACCATTGCCAAAAGTCCAGTTGAAATTTGAATCTATTACATTGTTGGATTGTAATAACCTGCGGAATGCTCTGAAATTTCCTTCAATGTCTGAGACAATGAATTGTTTGGTTACTTTGGAATATTCCGGTTCTTCATGTTTTAAGTCCCGCTTCAGTTGTACGTTAAAAGTTTTGCCTGGTTCATCTGTTAATACAGTAAGGGAAATATTTTTCTTTTCTGACAGGGATATGCTCTCTTCCTTTACCGACTTTACACCCTGGTCGTCCAATATATATTTTACAAACACTTTATCTCCCTCATACGATACGTAAGGACCGTCAACCTGACCGGTATTATCGCCTTTATGTGAGATGATCTGGCGGCAACTGTCATCAGGAAGGACAAAACCAATCAATAAGAGCGGAAGAAAGGCAAAAGCGATTTTTTTCATGCGGCCATAATTTTAGTTCAGAATAAGCTAGACAACAACCAGACCAAAGCAGGTTGCTTTGAGTTTAAAAATATTTGAAAATGGCTATATTTTAAAACGATTTTTCCACTGTTCTGCCGTTATTTCGAATTTTATTTCACCCTTGCCATGGCTTCCAGTCTCTCTCCAGCCTGCTTTCCGGTAAAATTGCTCCGCCCTGGTGCCGGGAGCAGTACACAGCCAGATGTTGTCATTGGTTTGACTGAAGTACCAATTCATCATCTCATTATGAAGTCGCAAGCCAATTCCCTGCTTATCATAGCCCGGTTGAATAAATAAAGCCCATACGTTTTTATCCATAACAGATACGATAGAGAAGCCAATAATAGTTGAATTGATCTCCGCAACCCAACCTTTCCCCCGCCGGGTAATATAATCTTCAACATCTGCATCCGGCACTAATGCCGGATCAGACAAGTTGTTCTCGGTTACAGAATTCCGTACTACCTGCATTTGTTGTATGTCTGCGGTTCGGGCATCCCTGAATATCATTTACAATTTATTTTAAGAGTATTACTTCTTTTAAAATGGTTCTTATTTTACTGACCGGGATATTTTTAACCGGATCGATAAGCAGTATTTTCATCCTTGCCCTTTTCTCCTGCAGCAGGTCCGGGTGATTGATTCTTTTTCCTTCTACATGCTTCACCAGCATCAACAGAATCATTGATCCGCTTAATGAATGCGGAAGCTTCTTCTATCGAAGCCGCAGGTTCTTTGCCGATTAATCTCAGTACAGCTTCGTTTGACCGGAGAAAAAAAATCTCAGGAGTGTCATCCATTGTTAGCTGCCTTAATAAAAGCCTTTCGGTTTTTAATAGCGGAAAAGGGGTAAAATTTGGTTGCAGCATAGTTTTACAAAAATAAAAAATACCTGTATTTAATTCGCTTCTTTCTTCATCCTTGAAAAAGGAAAGCCCCCACAACCTTTTTTTGGATTTTGACGGTCTGCCTGCTTGATCATTGCTTCCTTTTCTGTTGTTGCGTTATATACTGTTAAGCAAAAACCCCACATAAAAGGCTCCATGTTTTGAAAAGTCATATAATCTATCCGGGTGTATAAACCTGCTTCTGAAGGATTATTCTTATCATTCCTGGCAATCAGGTATTGCTCCCTGCTGTTCCATTCAATGATATGATATTTTATATTGGGATGCTGAACCCATAGTGTGTCACTGATGCTGTACCGGATGCCATAATCATC
>JBKJLR010000042.1:0-4061 GCA_046596865.1 Chitinophagaceae bacterium | reverse complement strand
ACAGACTTTTTTTCGTTCCAACTCATTTACAAAAATAATGATTTTTTAATTTAGAGCTTGGCCGGAAATGTTATTGATTACCCACAAATGTGGATTAATACATAACCGCAGAGACGGGGATGCGCAGAGTTAAGGGAAATTATGTATTCAGCAATAACTATTTTATAATGACAGTTTGATTAGGAAGATCCGATGAAGCCTGTATATTATTTATAGAACTGTATTATCTCTGGTTCTTTGCGGTTATTTCTTCTCATAATCCTTCTCCCCACCTAAAAAAGTTTTCAGCACTTTTATTCCCAATAATTTTTCCGGAGCTTCTTTCATTATATCAGCATCCAGAATCACAAAATCAGCAAACTTTCCTTTTTCCAGGCTCCCTTTTTCTTTTTCTTCAAAATTTGCTTTGGCTGCCCAGATGGTCATGCCTCTTAATGTTTCTTCTCTTGTCAGTACATTCTCCATTTGATACCCGGCATCCGGCCATCCTTTAGCGTCCTTTCTTATGGAAGCAGCAAAAAAAGTTTTGAATGTAGAAATATCTTCTACCGGAAAATCTGTTCCCAACGGTATCCATCCGTTTTGTTGTAATAATTGTTTGTACGCATAAGCCCCTTTCACCCTTTCAGCACCTAGCCGGTCACCAGCCCAATACATATCACTGGTGGCATGTGTAGGCTGCACAGATGGAATAATTGAATTAGCACCAAACAAATTAAAATCATTTTGATTTACCACCTGTGCATGTTCAATTCTCCATCTTAAATCATTTTTGCCTTTTAAGTATTTGGCATAAATATTCAGCATGGTTCTGTTCCCACTGTCTCCAATGGCATGGGTACACATCTGCCAACCTTTTTCCGCAATCCAGTTGGCAACAGAATCAAAATGAGAAGCGTTGCTTAGTAAAAATCCATAATGACCGGCTTTGTCATTATAAGGCTCCAGTAAGCAAGCACCTCTTGAGCCCAGGGCTCCGTCTCCATATACTTTAAAGCTTCTTACATTCAGCCTGTCTGTTTTAATCATTCCATTTTTTGCGGCGTAGTCATAATTCTTTTTCTCATCGCTCAGCATTACGTAGAGACGCATTTTTAAATCGCCGTTAGTTTGTAGTTTTTTTATACCTTCTACGGCTTCATAACTGAGGCCACAATCATCAATGGTTGTTAATCCAACAGCAAAACAGTTTTGTTGGGCAGCCTGAACTGCTTTTTTAAATTGTTCTTCCGTAGCCGATGGAATTTTTGCGGAAACAAGATCTACAGCATTATCAATTAATAACCCCGTGAGTGTTCCTTCATGGTCTTCTACTTCACCGCCAGTTAAGGTATCTCCGACTTTTACTCCTGCCAGGTCTAATGCTTTTTGGTTTGCAATAGCGGCATGCCCGTCCACTCTTGTTAATAGTATGGGTCTGTCGGGAAACAATTCATTCAGCTTTTCATTCGTTGGAAATTCTTTTATTTCCCAGTCATTCTGGTCCCAGCCCCGGCCCGTAATCCATCCTTCTTTGTTTTCGGCCGCAAAGGTTTTTAATTTTTCAACAACCTCCTCCCAACTGTTCGTTCCAACAAGGTCAACCCGTTGTAAACTCAATCCATAACCTACAAAATGTGCATGGGCATCAATAAATCCGGGATAAATGAATTTTCCCTGTGCATCTAATTTTTCTTTTGCCTCATATTCTTTTTCCAGGTCTGCCGTTTTACCAACAGCCACTATCTTTCCACCTTCTATTACCATTGCTTCCGCTGTCGAGAAAGAGGAATCTACTGTGTAGATTGTGGCATTATACACCAGCAAGTCTGCATTTTTCTTTTGAGAACAAGAGAACAGCGAAAAAACGGAAATAATAACAAGTATTTTCTTCATAAGTGTTTTATTAAGTCCGAAGGACTGAAATTAATATAGAGTTTAAGAATGCTTAATGCCAGCAATCCGCCAAAGGCGGATGATATTCATGTCACCCTTTCAGGGTTGAAACACCTAACGAATTGCTATCTATATTAATAGCATCCCTTCGGGATTATTATTGCAAAAATTTTTCAGGATGTTTTTTGTTATGCTCCGTTTTATCCTGGAATGCTTTTGCTGCTGCTAAGATAGTTGCTTCATCATATAGATTACCGATCAACGTGATGCTAAGCGGTGATCCGTTTTGATTAAACCCAATGGGCATACACACCACCGGATTACCAGTCAGGTTCGTTATGGCAAGCTGCCGCCCGGAAAATGTAGGAACGATCAGCACATCATAATTTTTCATAAAATCATTCATGTTCTTACAAAGTGTGTAACGGTAACGGTTTGCATTGATGTATTCAACCGCGGGAATGGTCCTGGCTGCACGGAAAGAATTGGGCCAAAAATCTTTGTCTTGCCGTTCAATCAGATCATCACGGTTGGTTCTTGTCAGTTCATCAAAAGCAGCAGCACTTTCAGCATTTAATATAATGCTGATGAGGTTTACAGGATACATAGCTGAATCCGGAAAATTAACAGCCTGCACATTGGCACCAAGGGAACGATAGTTTTCCAGCACTTTCCACTCAGGGGCCCCTGCATTTAATCGCTTAAAAAAATTGTCGGCATAGGCAATGCGAAGCTTTGAAAAGTCAACTTTCCCGGTATAATTAAATGTATGCCTGATGGCACCCGGGTCGTTACCGTCTGTTCCATGAATAAACGCATACACAATGGAAGCATCTTCAGCACTCCGGCAGATAGGTCCTGCTTTATCCAGACTCCAGCAAAGAACCATAGCACCGTATCTGCTGACAGTTCCAAAAGTTGGCCGCAGGCCTGTTGCCCCGCAACGGGTAGAAGGTGATACTATAGAACCCAGGGTTTCCGTTCCAATAGCAAAAGGTAATAAACCTGCTGCCACTGCCGATGCCGAGCCGGCTGAGGAACCGCTGGAACCTTGCTTCAGGTTCCATGGATTTTTTGTTTCACCGCCAAACCATTTGTTATTGTAGGCTAATGCTCCCATCGAAAGCTTGGCACATAAAACAGCTCCTGCATCTTTCAACTTTTTATAGACATAAGAATCCATATTCAGCACCTGCTCTTTGTAGGGTGTGCTGCCCCAGGTAGTTTTATATCCTTTTACTGCAAACAGATCTTTTAACCCGTAAGGAATACCATGCAAGGGGCCACGATAAATTCCTGATTTTAATTCATCATCTGCCTGCTTTGCCTGTTTCAGGGCAAGCTCTTCGGTTAAAGTGATAACACATTCTAAGGTATCGCCCCATTTTTTTAGCCGGGAAATAAAAAATTTAGTCAACTCAACCGAGCTGATTTTTTTATTGACGATCAGGGAAGCTAATTGTGGGATGGAATAGAAGGCAAGATCATTTTTGTTGGCCGGCACTTCTACTTGTAAGGGGATATCCCAATATATTTTTTCTCTGTTGGTGGGTATTTTCATGCCAAGTGGCGCAGGATTAAAAGCAAACGGAAAGGGTATATCATTTGCCGGTAATGTTTTGTGCATGGATTTATACAGCAGCAGGTAATTATTCAGGTTGCCCATCATCGAATCGGCCTCCGCATCTGTGAAATCAAGGTCATACCATTTTACAGTATTGCGGATAAGCTGTATCGAATCCGCTTTGGCCTGGGCCTGGGCAGTAATAAGTGTTGTACAAAGCAAAGCAGTTAATAATAATCGCATACAAGATGGTTTTGCAGAAATTGAAATTAAGGAAATTCCCTACCTTTTGCTCAAATCAACTGCCATGCGAATCTTTATTTTTTGTTTAACTGTTTTCCTTTTTTTCGTTTCCTGTCACCAGGCTGATAAAAACACTGCCCCTGGTGGGGTGCCTGTTTCGCAATATTTTAATTATGGCGACAGTGGCGTACAGTCAGCAGGAGTAAAAATGATCCCCATTAAAACTCCTGTTGGAGAGTTTAAAGTCTGGACAAAACGTTTTGGCAATAATCCCCGAATCAAAATTTTATTGTTGCACGGCGGCCCTGCCATGACGCATGAATACATGGAATGTTTCGAAAGTTTTTTTCCAAAAGAAGGATTTGAATTTTATGAATAT
>JBKJLR010000316.1:0-7478 GCA_046596865.1 Chitinophagaceae bacterium | reverse complement strand
TTGTCTTAGAATGAAAAAAATTCTGATACTTACGGTTTTGTGCAGCCTTATATTTCGTCAGCCACTGAAAGCACAATACTATTTTTACAATGACAGGTATTATGAGAATGCCCTGGTGCTTGAATTAGGTACTTCTTTTGGAATAATGAACTCCCTCACCGACCTCGGTGGTAAAAAAGGTATCGGTAAAAATTTCATCAAAGACCTGAACTGGGAAAACAGCAAACTAAGCTATGGTCTCTACGTATCAGCTATGTATCAGAATAAAATTGGTCTCCGGCTGGAAGGTACATTTGGATCCGTGGCAGGATACGACAGCATATTAAAACCTGTGGCAGCCACTACTTCCGGACGTTATGAACGCAACCTGAGTTTTAAAAGCAGGATTTCTGATTTTCAACTTGCAGTAGAAGTACATCCGCTAATGTTCAGCAATTTTGAAGAAAAAGACCCTCCCCGGTTTTCTCCGTATGCAGTAGTTGGTGCAGGGTTTTACTCTTTTGACCCAAAAGCAAAATTGAATGGCCAATGGTATTCACTACAACCGTTGAGGACAGAAGGCCAGGGTTTCAAAGAATATCCGGACCGTGCGCCTTACAAGCTTAGCCAGATAAATTTTTCAGCAGGATTGGGTGTGAAGTATGAAGTTAATTCCATGTTTAACGCAAGATTGGAGCTGAATCACAGGATTTTAAATACTGACTACCTCGATGATGTAAGCACCAATTATATTGACCCCAATTTATTCTATAATTATCTGCCTTTAAATCTTGCTGCGATTGCTCAGCAATTGCAAAACAGAAAAGGAGAATTAAACCCCAGCGACGTAACAAGCATTGGCGATCAGCGGGGTGATCCAAAAGATAACGACGCTTATTTCACTATCCAATTCAAGATAGGAATGATGCTGGGTCGTCAAAAAAGGTAATGCGTTATTCACCGGATTTTATTCTAAGCCGGGTAGTTTCTAATACTATTCCGCTTCTTTCCCAAGAGGGCAAACAATTTTTAATTACCGGGTTAGCTATACAAAGAGTTACCTTGATGAGTTATACAGAAACAACTGATATGTATTAGTTTTACATATCTATTTTATCCGGATACTGTACCACCAAAACACACCTAAATCATGAACCCATGACGGAAGAAACAATACATAGAGCCGACCCACTGTTGAAGAGCTCACTTTCATTTCGACCGCTGGTAATGGCCCTCAAAAAAAATATTGCAGATGGTAATCCCGGCATGCAAAAGATGTATGGCCATGTAGTAAAAGAGTTTGAATTACGTCCTGAACTCCTCGGCGCTATATCAGACCTTTCTCTTCTGACTCCAAGTGCAGAGTTAATACAGGAATTGTTGTCTGCGGTTTTCCCACCCACCACAGCGAATTACATGTATGGAGTTTCATTTCCTTTCACATTAGACGCCGTATATGCTTCGCCGCTTTTTGAAAAGTTGTTGCTCAAAACTGGTACTAACCAAATAACCTTTCCGGAAAACCAGACGGGTGATAGCCTGAACCTGCAACGATTACATTTTGCATACGGCCTTATTTTGAAAAAATATATCGGGTATAACAATAGTGATGTTTCCCGGTTAATTTATTCGTCCCGGGATGAGCAGACCGGGTTCAACCGTTATATGGAATTACGTTTGGATGGCAGGTTTATCGATGTGCGGCCAATTGATGAAATGCCACAGTTACCCGATAGTATTTTGGATAAGCAAAGCAACCGTATACTAACAATTGATGAACTGATGGACCATGTACCCATCGAAAAATTTATTTTCGAGGGTATCACAATAATGAGAATAAATGATGTGACAGAACAGGAAGTCATATCGAGGATAAAAGACAGGCTGATTGATAACAATGTCTTCGCAGAGGCTGCCATTTACACCGAATTAGAAGAATACATTCAAAGTCTTATCAGTTTAAAGGATCTATCCATCGGCATCACACCTTTCTTTAAAATAAATGGTCACTACGTTTACTCTGACCTCCACAATAATAACAGTATACTGTTCCGGCATTTTCATTCCAGTACAGACAAGGATGAAATAAGTGATTACTGCAAACTCCTTTTCCGGGAAGGCAAGCAATCGATTTTATTTGAAACCCTTGATCAGGAATCATTGGATGATGTACAATTTCTGCAATATTATCATCTGGAAGGTGTAAGGAGCCTGATCATTTGCCCTTTAAAAAACAATGAGGGTTTACTGGGAATGCTGGAGATAACGTCAAAAATTCCAGGCCAGTTGAAGCCGCTGCATATCGGGAAAGTAGAAGCAACTATTCCGCTATTTACATTAGGACTGGAAAAAAGCCTTGAACAACTGAACGGCCAGGTGGATACGGTGATAAAAAAGAAATTTACAGCGGTGCAGCCCGCCGTGGAGTGGAAGTTTACTGAAGCTTCTTTGAATTTTATTGTTACGCAACAGCAAAAGAAAGATGATGTAAAAATTGAACGTATAGCTTTTAATGATGTGCATCCGCTGTATGGTGCCATTGACATACGTAACTCCTCAACTGAACGTTCCCATGCCATACAGCTGGACATTATAGAGCAGTTAGAAATGGCACAGACTGTAATTAAAAAAGCACAGGCCAATGTACCGTTTCCGTTATTGCAGGAAATAGAGTTTAAACTTGATAAGTTTATCATGTCTGCTTCTGATGTTTTGCAAAGCGGCGAAGAGTTGAGTATCCAGGATTTTTTGCAGGTACAGGTGGTAGCCGTCTTTAATCACCTGCACAGCACAGAGCCATCCGTTAAAAACGAAGTGGAACAATATTTTGCTGCTCTTGATCCCCAAATTGGTATGCTATATCATCATCGCAAAAATTATGAGGAAAGTGTATCCCTTATTAATGATACGTTGGCCAGGTTCATCGATAAAGAGCAGATAGCAGCCCAGAAAGTATATCCTCATTATTTTGAACGCTATGTGACAGATGGCCTGGAATTCAATATTTACATGGGTCAGTCCATTTCACCCCGCAAAAAATTTGATGAGATATACCTGCGAAACCTTAAAATGTGGGAACTGACCGTACTTACGAAAGCAGCAAGGCTAACACATGAACTGGAAAAAGAATTAAGGCATCCATTACGAACCACCCAGTTATTATTATCGCATGGGCAGACCCTTTCCATTCTATTCCGGATAGAAGAAAGAAAATTCGATGTCGACGGCGCCTATAATATCCGGTATGAAATTGTAAAGAAACGTATTGACAAAGCCCATATCAAAGGAACAGATGAACGCCTTACTCAACCCGGTAAAATTGCCATTGTGTATTCCAAGACCAGGGATGCCACTGAGTACGCTGAATACATAGAATTTTTACAAAATAAAAATCTCCTGAAACCCGGCATTGAATATCACGACCTGGAAGAACTTCAGGGTGTGGTAGGTTTAAAAGCTCTCCGGGTGGATGTAAATTTTGATGATGAGCCGGTGGCAGAGAAAAAAGTTGAGTTGTCCAATACTACTTCTCAGCAATTGCTGGGTGGTAAATAAGGCTTCCTTTTCTTCATAAAAAAGCCAGCTCTTTCGAACTGGCTTTTTTTTAGTTGATGTCTTTCTTATTAAAATTTCCATCCCAATCCTACCAATGGAATTTTATCTTCTTTTGAAATAGCATAAGAAAGCGTTACCAAAAGACGGCGTAACGGCGAGAACCATACACCGCCACCATAACCTGTAAAGAATTTTTTATCAATATCCTCATCTACCCATACCCTGCCCGCATCAAAAAAGGCCATGATACCAAATGCGGCAGGGAAAAGATAGGTTCTGAAATTTGCGAGGCGCAGGCGGAGTTCTGCCTGATTATAAAATTTTGATTTACCGGCAAATCTTTCTTTACGATAGCCCCTCAGGTTTTCGTCAGAACCAAGATACTGTGCCTGGTAAAATTCAAACCCGTCACCTAAAGTAATACCGCCACCTGTGCGATTGGCAAAAGTAAGACGGTCTGGCACCAGGTTAAAATAAATTGAAAAATCGGAGTTCAGTTGCGTTACAGCATCATAACTATTGTTACCCAATCCTGTTAATCGTTTAATGGTACTTATCCAGTTAATGCCTTTGTCTGGCAACACTTTATTATTTCTTGAATCAACGATCAGCGAAAGTATGGCACCTACATAGGATTGTTTTTTGAAAACAGTAGCAGGATTTAATCCAGAGGCCACAGTATTCAGGCCTATATTCCGTGTCTTATTAAGGGTTTCATTTGAATCCAATGAATAAAACTGGAAAGTGGGGCCAAAACTCAGCGTCACATTTTCGCTGAACCGCTGACGTAACTGAAGGGAAATATCACCCAGGTCATATCTTACCCGGTAAAATCTAAACTTACCTTTCTGTGTCTTATCATAAACACTATTTACGCCATACCCAAAGAAATTAGAAGTATTATTGGGACCTTTATATTCAATATCTGTCATGAGGTCTGTTTTATCGCCCAAAACAGAGATGAACTCATTATGATATTTGAAATTGAAAGCCTTGGTAGAAAATGCGTAAAGAACTTTCAATTGATGAAGTGATTTGTATGGAGTTTTCCGAAATCCCTGTCGGATAAATTTAAAAGTAGGACCCAGAAAAACACCATCATCAGGGTTGTAACCAAGCATAAAGAAAACAGACTGGAAAGGATATTTATATGAAAGCCTGTCAAATTTATTTATGTTGGTATCATTAGACATCTTATTGGTAAACCGGCCGGTTATTGTATTACCACCATCTGTGCGGTCGTAAATTAATGTGCCTGACTGTTTGGTTGAATTTTGAAATATATCTTCACCACCACCCCCTATCAACCGTACTTTAATTTTATCATTATCACCCTGCATCACAAATTTGTCCTGTCCATCCATTCCATACACTCTTAGTTCTTTGGTTACTTGCGGGTCGAATTTTCTTTCATACATTTTGGTGCTTTGTGCGCCGTCTTTGTCAATTTTATACACTTGCACCATGGCTGTGCCGTCACTATTGCGGGTAACATCATACAACTCCTTTTTATCACTGCCTGTTACACTAACGATTTGGGAAATAAACCGATAATACTCCATCACTTCCCCAACAATATTACTGCGGCGGGCCTTTAAAATGGTAGCAATTTTACCGGCAGAGATAGATCTTATTTCTGCAGGCTGCACTGACATAGCCCTGTCAATAACGTCATCAGTCATTTGAGAAACAAATTTTTCAGCAGCCGCTTTCCAATCTGCTTCTGTAAGTTGATTTAAAAAGAACCTGTCAAGGTTGCGGGCAGCAAAATTAAAACGGCTGATGCTTTTTGCCGCAGGTTTAAATCCTTCTAATTGAGGTACTAACGAACGGCCTTTCACTAATCCGGGCAACAGACCCTGGTTGATATAAAATGCCTGGTCCCTGTCTTTTGGAATAGGGAAATACGTTTTTCCTTTACCGTTGGCATTTTCTGTAGCTCCCCAGTTCCATTGGCCTTCATGCCTGTCAAGATCCATCACAAACATATCAAGTATCCTGGCACGCAGCAATGCATGCTGATCAACATCATTATCATTATCATTCTCTAATTTTTCTGCAACTTCTTCTGTACTATATACTTTCTTGACAGAGGCGGGCACCCTTTCCTCCAAAGTAGCCAGCATATTGCCAAATTCCTTGCGAAACTCCCCGAGTCTTGGATCGTCAGGCACATAAACCAACCTAACTTTTCCATAAGGTACTCCGGCAGCATCCGCTAATGTTTGCATAGAAAGAGAAGCATAGGGATAAGATGCTGAAACTCCGTCAGACACAAGATCTGCAGCCGCCTCACTTTGTAAATCTCCCGGTAATGTTTTGCTGGTAATAAATTTTTGTATGGAGCGAAGTATATACTCTCTTCCTTTTTTATCTTTCATATCCAATGTATCAGAACCAATTTCCATATCCAACGTATCTGAACTTATAAGGCGAAGTGATTTAGTTTGTTTACCACCCCCTTTTTTTACTGGGGTTAGTCCTCCCATTTCCGTGGCGAGATTAAGAACCGGTACCCTCACAGGGGTATTCCACTCCTGGCGATAGTTTCTTCCCATCCAGAAATATCTTCCCCCACTGGTACTAAAGGTTTTTGCCTTTGCGGATATGGAGTCGGTTTGGGCATTGCTTTCCGATACCACAATAAAAGAACACACAATTAATAAGCTTAGCAGTTTCATGGTTGCTGGTTTAGGTAATAAAGTTAATAGTTATCTCGAGGCCAAAAGATACGAATTTTTAAAAAACAAGCAAATAATAACAAATCTGAAGAAAATTTGAAGTTAATTTAACCTCTGCCTACTGCTTTCTGTTCGCACTAAAAGGCTTTTTGTCCAATAGTTATATAACCTGTAGAATTCGAAATTTGCTTGCCCCTTGTAAATCGTTTAAGATTTACTGAAAATAACAATGAAGCAGTGTTGATTTTCTTTGAATTTATAGTCCAGGCTAAACTTATACTGGTCGCATATTTGTTTTACGATAGCCAACCCAAGCCCCGAGCCCCCGGAGTAATCAGATTTATAAAACCGGTCAAATACTCTTTCTTTATCTAACGGGGCCTTACCTGCATTGAGAACAGAAAGTTTATTATCGCCTGTTATAATGGTAATACTACCAGTTGAATCATTATGCCTTACAGCGTTTTGCAATAAATTACTCACCAGTATTTCAGCCAGGTGTCTGTTCATTGATACCGGCAATGGATCAAGCTGCATAATAACTTTCAGATCAAACGCATTTATCCAATCTTCCATCTCAGCTCTTTTCTCCTGCAATAGTTCGTTTATAAATACTTGCTGAGTGGCCGCATATTTGTTATTCTCAATCTTTGTCAGCAATAAAAGGGATTGGCATAAACGGGATAGTTTTTCTACCGCTTTATATATGCCCTGCACCTGTTCAAGGCTTTTTTCACTAAGTTCAGGCTCCTGGATAAGTATATCCAATTTTGAATTAATAACAGCCAGCGGCGTTTGCATTTCGTGGGATGCATGGTCGGTGAAATCTTTAAGCGATTGATAATCTTTCAATACTTTTTGTGCCATCATCCTGATGCTTTCATTCAATTCCCTGAATTCAGTTATTTTAGTCGGCTGCATCGTTATACCAACCGGGGCTGAAAGATTAAATCCCTTGATTAATGAAAGTGTAGTTCGGAAGGGCTGCCAAAGTTTTTTTAGCAAAAGCCGGTTGGTAAAAAATAAAATCGCAGTCAACAACATAATCAGAGCAATTGTTGAAGAAACAATTATCCATACAAGATATTCTGTTGCTTCTGCAGACTTGATAACAGATACGTTATAGTTTTGACCGTTAATGTTTACAGGAAAAAGTAACTGGCGGCTGGATTCTTCTTCCTTATCAACGGGGTTAAAAGCATTCAGGCTGCTGAAACTACGTTGTCCGGGCTGGCTGGTTAATTCAAAGCTTATAAGCTGATC
>JBKJLR010000285.1:0-2735 GCA_046596865.1 Chitinophagaceae bacterium | reverse complement strand
AAACGCCAGGATCATAACCGGTGCCAAAAAAACAGAATTTTCCCTTTTCATCTGTAACATTGCACCATGCTGCAACAGATAGCTCCTTATTTTGGATACCTCGCTTCTCTATTACTTGCCATTGGATTACTGGTCAATAACGATTTAAAGTTCAGGTGGCTTAATTCAGGCGGGAACGTTGCTTTTATTATTTACGGGGCTGTAATTGGCGCCGTACCCATTATTCTTACCAATAGCATTTTGTTAGCCATCAATCTTTTCTACCTCTATAAAATTTACAATCGTAAAGAACATTTTGAGTTGCTCGAATTCAGCTCCGGGGGCATACTGGTGGATCGTTTTTTATCTTTCTATCAGGCAGACGTCGCTGCTCACTTCCCGGATTTCAAAAGAGAGCAGTTAGAAGGTAACCTGAACTTTGTGGTGTTAAGAGACCTGGTAATAGCTAATATTTTCAGTACAAAATTGGCTGACGATGGCACAGCGGAAATTTTCATTAATTATACAGTAACCAGGTACAGGGACTATAAAGTAGGCCGTTTTATTTTTGATAAAGAGAAACAATATCTTCTTTCAAAAGGAGTTAGAAAAATATACTACACCATTGTTGCCAACCGGCGGCATGAAAAATTTTTAACCGTCATGGGTTTTACAAAAGCATCGATCAATGGAAAAGAATGTTTTATAAAAAACCTTTCTGAGTAAAAAGACGGTGAAACTCCTGATCCCCGCAAAAAATTTATGGCGGATGGTTTTTGAATAATCTTTCTGTACCTTTCTATTACTAAACCTTTCATCATGAATCAGCTACAGGAAGAAATCAGGGAACAGCAAAAACAATCCTGGAACAAATTTTCGGCTGGCTGGAAAAAATGGGATGACCTTACCATGGATTTTTTAAACCCGATGGGACAGGAAATTATTAAAGCTGTTAAACCTGATGGTAACGAAGTAATACTAGACATTGCTGCGGGTACCGGTGAGCCGGGACTTACCATTGCCACAATGCTGGATGGCGGTAAAGTTGTGATAACTGATCTTGCTGAAGATATGCTGGCCATTGCGAGAGAAAATGCAGCTTCAAGAAATATCAGCAATATAGAAACAAAAGCCTGCGATGTATGCGATCTGCCTTTTGAGGATAACAGTTTTGATGCCATCAGTTGCCGTTTTGGTTTTATGTTCTTCCCGGATATGCAGTTAGCTGCTAATGAAATGCTGAGAGTATTAAAACCCGGAGGAAAGATTGCCACATCGGTATGGAATATTCCGGAGAAAAATTTTTGGGTTACGGCAACCATGGGAACGATAATGAAAAATATGGAACTGCCTCTTCCCCCCTCCGGTGCGCCGGGTATGTTCCGTTGCTGCAAACCCGGACTGATGAAAGAGATATTTGAAAAGGCAGGGTTTAAAAACATAACCGAAAAAGAAGTTCCCTCGAAGCTGAGAAGTGGTACTGTTGACAGGTACTGGGAAATGATTACGGAAATTGGTGCCCCGATTGTGGCAGCACTGAGCAAAGCAGATGATGCTATGCGTCAAAAAATAAAAAAAGAAGTTTTCGAATTAGTGAGCCAAAAATATCCGGGCAATGATGTAGCTATTGATGCAAGTGCCATAGTTATTGCCGCTAAAAAATAAGCCCGGCGAACTGTTATATTGGCCGGTTATTCTACCGGGTTCTTGTCTTTGCTTTCCCTGGCTTCTTACGTTGCTCATCCACTTTCTGGTTATGCCGGATCACCTCCCAGTATTCCTTTCCGTATTCTACAAGTATCTCTGCACCCGCAGGAATATTTTTTTTTGATTCGATATATACCTTTAACCCCTCCTCTTTATATTCAGCATTATTAGTAATCCCTTTTACCCGTTGTAGCCCCCTTGCATCATTAGCATACCGGGCCAGTGCTCCTGCATGTCTGCTGGCATCAATAACATGGTGCCGCTTTACATAATAGATATACCCATTATTACCATCATTATCATTCACTTCCTTCCAGTTGGTAATTTTGCCTTTGTATTCAACGATACGAGTGCCTTTTGGAATGAACTCTTTTGCAAATAAACCTTTGCCGGATGCGGGAAGACTGGATTCTTTTACTTCCACTTTCTTTTCTAATAATGCCATGCTATTCAAATAATTTTAACCGTAAAAGGGTGCAAAGATAATGGTGGCGGGGTTTCGTCTTGCATCCACCTTTTGGCCCGCCTGTAAATAAATAGCAACAACCAGCTATTTTTGTGCGTTAGTTTGTAAGAAATATAATTCAATAGTAATGAACCGGATAATGATTACCCTTATTTTATTTTTTCCTGTTGCTTGTTTTTCCCAAAATTTTATTGGCAAAAGCAAAGCACACATAAAGAAATACCTGCAGCGGCAAATAATAAAAAACGACAGCCTTTCCATCACTCTTACTGATAAAGATTCTGTTTTGCTTTATTCGGTAAAGCCTGGTAAAGTTTTACCCGTCGATTTTGTATACAGTTTTAGCAAATCAGGAAAATGTCAATCTGAAAAAGTGATCGCCGGGTGTGATTCCTGTTTTAATAAATTCCTCCAGGCAGTTCTTGGGCAAAAGAAATATGAATGGAAAAAAATAAATGAAAATCAGTATGTATCAAAATATGGTGCCCGGATGATGATTGAATTACCTGCAGAAAACAATAATTTTTCTTATACCATTCTCAGAACTCAATGGAGTAAAAAACTTTACGCTATGCTAACAGGG
>JBKJLR010000198.1:0-8396 GCA_046596865.1 Chitinophagaceae bacterium | reverse complement strand
TATTATTGTAGTAGCCGTTCTTCATCCAGTCCAAAATATATTTAATGAGAAACCCTGCAAAGCCATTTTGCCGGTATTGCTCAACATGCTTTAGTTCATGGCAAACCCAATCTCTGTCATTTAGAAATTCTTGTCTGCTGGTGTTGTGAAGATGTATCCTGTTGCCAAAAACAATAGCCACTTTATCCTCTTTCATTTTGGCAGCCGCCATTTTTGCCACCCATGAATTTTCTTTAATGCTAACATTCATGCAATAATGACAATTACGGGACTTTTTTCGTTGCAAAACAAATAGCCCTCATCATTAATATCTCCGCTTTTTCATTCATTTCCCATAGCTGTGTATACTATTCAATATTGACTTTCTTCTTCTCCCTCCACAATGTAAAGTTTCTCGAAATAGTAAAGCTCCAGCGGAATTGGCCCTTGCCCCATGAACTGATAGTCCGTGGAATAAAACGATTTTCCAATATTTCAGTATTATTAACAAAATTCAGCCGGAATACATGGCCCGAAGTAAGTATTTCAAATCCGACACCAAGCGGATCATAAAATCTGATATTATCATTTACTTTAAAAGAATCTTCCACACTTTCCCTACGAAAAGGATGAAAATAGTCCACTACTATGTTGAGCCTGTTTTGCACTACTGGCACTTTGATAGCACCACCCAATGCAAAAATACTTTTTTGATCGTAAGGGATAGTATAACCACGGGTTACTAAAGTAGGATTTAGTTGAAGGCTTATTTTCCCGATTTTCCGGGCTATGATTAATTGCAGCACATTACTAACCCGGTCTGAAAAATCCCTATAGCTGTTTTCCTGGTTGGGAAATGGATTGGCTTTATTGGAAGCAATTACTGTATTGGCAAATAAAGCAACAGACAACGGATGTGACGGGTCGTTTTCCAATTGCTCAAGTAATTTATATTTCAATCCCATTTCCCATAACTGCTGCTGTTGACTGGCGCCTTTGGCCCGGGCCGCAATTACATCGAATCGTTTACCCAATCCAACCTGAAAAGCAATCCGGATATCAGTGGAGTTGTCTAATCCAAAAAATTGTTTGATACCGCCATTGTCTCCCGCTATATCGCCGAAATTATGCGAGACTTTAAAAGCCATTTTGCCTTTACCAACCGTTTCAGGAGTATTGGTATTGATAGCTTTTTCTGAACTGAAAATCTCTACCACTTTCTTTTCTTTATCCTCCTGTGCAAACAGATGATGTGAAATCAGAAGCCCGGTCAATATAAAAATTCGTTTCATGCTATAAATTTATTTATCAGGGAATAATCGTTTGACACCCCATGCTGGTTGCCTGTAACAATGCATAATTAAAATAAAACATTGACAATTGGCGGGCAAAAAGTTTACAGGGTTTAAAATTTTACATGGCCGAAATTATCTCCTCTGCATGAGCTTTGTTCCTCGGCCGCAGAAAAATTTTGCGGATAATACCTTTTTCATCTATTACAAAAGTTGTCCGCAATACTCCCATATACTTGTTACCAAACATTTGCTTGTGGTCCCACACACCGTATTTTTCCAGTATAATATGTGATGTATCAGAAATCAATTTAAATGGCAAATTGAATTTGGCCTCAAATTTTTTATGCTTCTTTGCCTCATCGGGGCTAACACCTATCACTTCAAAGCCATTTTTTTTCAGAAGTCCATAATTATCCCGCAGATTACAGGCCTGTATTGTGCAGGTAGGCGTATCGTCTTCCGGATAAAAATATAAAGCGACTTTCTTTCCTTTATAATCTGACAAAGAAACTTTCTTACCATCCTGGTCGGTACCGGTAAATGCCGGAGCCTTCCCGCCTTCTTTCAATGTTACCATAATTGCTCAGGATAATTTTACGTTAAGAATAATTCAAATTTATTTTTTCTTCTTCGTTGTTGTTTTTTTAATGGCAGCACTTTTCCCTTTCTTTCCACTTCCCTTTTTCGTTGTTTTCTTTTTAGGAGGTGGCGGTGTGTAAGGATACCGTTCGAACCACCATGTTTTTGTTGTGGTATTGCCCGCCAGGTCGGTGGCAGTAGCGGTAAGCTGGTGTATTCCATAAGGGCAATGATCATCAAACTTATAAATCCAGTTACGGCTTTTATCATTGGTAAACCGTAGCCACTGACTGTCTAACTCTACCCGGAATTTTTTTACAATGCCAAAATTATCGGACGGTGTAAATACAATTCTGCTGGCTGCACTAAGGTTAATCGTATCCCCTTTCCCCCCCCGATAGCTATCGGGGTCATTTATTTGTGGCGCAGTTACATCCGCCAATACCTGGAAGTTGCCAAAGTCTCCAAACTGAGCTGTCAGCCATCCATTTTGCAAAGTTACTTTTCTTATCGTACTGCCTTTACCCGTCCGCTGCATGATGAGCTTGTCTTTCCATTCATCGGGAATTATTTTATCCGGCTTTATGCTTACAATAACATCCTCCTGCAAAGGATAAGAAGGATCATTTACCTGGTGCAAGGCAGATACTGAATTAAAAGAGAAGGAATTATTTCGATAGTACAATGCTGGAACAGTATCATATAAAGAATGCTTGGGTAATTGTATTTTAAAATCATCTTTCTCCAACACATTTTTTTTATTAGGTGCAAATTTTGAAGACTGAGTTGAATAGATGGCTGATGTAGCCAGACTATCGTCATACTGCAAAGAAAAATTCAGTTGGGATGTATTGCCGTTGGGATCCTTCACATCAATACTAATTAAGTGTACATTGGTATCAGACAAATTAATCACCCCGTCACCTTTTATTTTTTTGTACACCGGACCGTGGTCTCCGGGTAGTTGAGAGAGATGTTGCAGGTAAGCGCCGCCATTATAATCATAGCGGTAGTCAATATGAGCATTCATGTACACGGTTTCATCATAATCAATACTGTCCAGAACAAAACTTACCTGTGGCTCATCATCCAAATATAGTTTGGCCGAGTAAATACCATTGTTACTGCCGCCACCGCCCATTTTATCATACGCCTGGATAGCAAAACTTATTTTACTCAACCCCGTTTTCATGATCGGAAATTTGGGAATGATATAGCCGCTATCGGTATATTTTAGTGAAAAAAATACAGGGGTTTGTGCATACACCGTTTTACCCCTGTCATACATAGCCAATCTTATCAGTGAGGGAGGTGCATCATCCTGCAAAGGGAAATTGAATAGCAAAGGGTTTAGCCTTTTGTCAGTTTTGGTATCAATAATTTCAAAATGCAAATGCGGACCTTTGGACCCACCGGTGTTGCCACTGTTAGCAATAAAAGCTCCTTTCGTCAATGGAAATTGATTTTTTATAAAGTCTAATTCCACTGCCCAGCTCTCCTTTTTGTATTGTTGGTCTGTTACATAATTTTCCAATTCAGGATAAAAATCATTCAGGTGTGCATATAGAGTAGAGAGCCCGTTAGGATGATTAATAATAATAAACCTTCCAAAACTTTGCGGACGGATACCCACATGGGCAATGTAACCATCTGCCGCAGCATATACAGGTAAATTTTCCTTTGCTTCAGTCCTTATATCCAGCCCCATGTGCCAGTGATTGGGGCGCAGTTCACCAAAATTGGCGGACAACTGCATGGGAATACCCATTGGGTTCCGAAAATAATTACGGGGATAATTATTTGTATCCATTGGTTGGGCCAGGATTTGTACTCCTGCAATGGATAAAACAAACAATAAAACAATTCGGTTCATTCGGATGCGGCTCATTTTATACTGCAAATTAACACATACAATCCTTCACCTTTGATTTGATTGTATAAATTTGAGTTCTATTAACACAGGGAAATCAAACGTCATGAAAAAATCAGTTGGTATTGTCGCTTTTATTTTTTTTCCTTCTTACATTTTTTCGCAAAGTTGTGCCGTAGAAATGAAACCATTAAAAGGAATTTATACAGGTGATTGTAAAAAAGGAAAAGCGAATGGAAAAGGCAAAGCAGTGGGAACAGATACCTATGAAGGAGAATTTAAATCAGGTTGGCCTGATGGAGAGGGAACTTATAGCTGGGGCAATGGCAATCGGTTTGCCGGTCAGTTTGAAGGCGGACTAAAAGAAGGAAAAGGAATAATGGTTTATAAAAAAGAAAATGCAAAGGACAGTATTGTTGAAGGGTATTGGAAAAAAGATGTTTATACAGGGCGGGATGAAACCCCTTACCGAATTATTCATAAAAGTAAAAAGGTGAATGAAATTGAAGTGGAGTATAAACAGGATGGTTATAACAAGATCACTTTCTTTATCACCAATACTTCCGGCGGTTCCAGCTATATTGATGGCACAGATATGCCCAGGATGAAAGTAGATGAAGTGCAAATTGTAACAGGTTCATACGGCAGGTTATTTTTAAATGATAGCCATGTAAAAAAAACTGAATCTGTCCTGGAAGATGTTATTTTCCCGATTCGATTCAAAGCTATTATTGGTGAAGAAGAAGTTGAAATGGAATTTAAATCCTCAGGAAATTACATTATTATACTGCGAATCAACGATTAACATAAGTTTGACTTTTTAGGAGTTGCTCTTTCGAAAAGAATTACCTCTTCCTGATATAGGCATTCCCGTTCTTAAGTTGTATCTTTTTGCCCTTTTATAACAATGAAAAAATGTTTGCTGTGGCTGATGCCACTCTGTTTTGTATTATCTGCCTGCCCGTTTGAATCAACGGTGCCAATGGCTACTGCACCAACTGAACCGGTTGACACTACCCTGTGTGGTTATTGGTATGGGATCATTAAAGATTTCAGTGATATGTTTGGCATTGAAGCATTAGATATAACTAAACAATCTGATTCGGTATATGCCATCACCCGTTATGGTAAAGCAGTGAAAGGCGATATGATTCTTCCCGATACCGCCTACTTCACCGGATACACCTCCTACATCGGCGAACAGCGGTTTATGAATATTGAGGGATCCGTGACCATTGTAGTTCCACGGCGCAATAAACCACCTGAGTATAGGAAAGAAAAAATTTTTTACCTGGCTGCCATCGAAAGGCACCATGATACCTTGAGCGTCAAAACCATTACGGATAGTTTTTCTCCCACCCGTAAAATTTATAAAACCGCTGATGATTTAAAAAGGGTTGTTGTTGAATCGATCAGTCAGCAAAAAAACATTTACGACGAGCAGTATTCCCTATTATACCGGAAAATTAAAAAACCGCAGCCGCTAAAGTCTTTCTGATCTTGTTTACAATCCGGACAGGAGAAAAAAAACCTGTTTTCGTCTCTTCAAAACCCTACTATTACCTTAGGTTTGCACAATTTGTTTACCCACACCCACCCCTCTCAGGAGAGGTTATAAAAATGCCTAAAGACAATTCTATAAAATCAGTGCTTATTATCGGTTCTGGCCCCATTATAATCGGGCAAGCCTGTGAATTTGATTACTCCGGCACACAAGCAGCCAAAAGTTTGCGGGAAGAAGGAGTAAAAGTTGTTTTGATAAACAGCAATCCCGCCACCATCATGACAGATCCTATGATGGCCGACCGGGTTTATTTATTGCCACTTACTGTGGAAAGTATTGAACAAATATTACTAGAAAATCAAATTGATGCGGTACTGCCTACTATGGGAGGGCAGACAGCATTAAACCTTGCCAAAGAAGTAGAAGATTTGGGCATCTGGAAGCAATATAATGTGCGGCTGATTGGTGTTGACATTAAAGCCATAGACAAAGCAGAAGACAGAGAAAAATTCCGGAAGTGGATGATTGAACTGGGGGTACCGGTTGGAACGGCTAAAACTGCCAATTCATTTTTGGAAGGAAAAGAATTTGCACAGGAAATAGGATTTCCATTGGTGCTACGTCCTTCATTTACATTGGGTGGTACAGGTGGCGGATTGGTTTTTAAAAAAGAAGATCTGGATGAAGCCCTGAACAGAGCCTTAACAGCCAGCCCCATACATGAAGTGCTGGTAGAAAAAGCAGTGTTGGGCTGGAAAGAATTTGAACTAGAACTGCTGAGAGATTCTGCTGATAATGTTTGTATTATTTGTACAGTAGAAAATTTTGACCCAATGGGTGTGCATACCGGGGATTCAATAACAGTAGCCCCGGCGATGACGCTAAGTGATACAGCCATGCAGGTAATGCGAAATACTGCTATCAGGATGATGAGAGATCTGGGAAATTTTGCCGGAGGATGTAATGTTCAGTTTGCGCTTAATCCAGATAACGAAGAAATACTTGTAATCGAAATTAATCCAAGAGTAAGCCGTTCTTCTGCACTAGCCAGTAAGGCAACAGGTTATCCAATTGCAAAAGTTGCTGCCAAACTTGCCTTAGGTTATAATCTTGATGAATTGGAGAACCAGATTACAAAAACAACATCTGCTTACTTTGAGCCGGCATTGGATTATGTAATTGTAAAAATACCCCGTTGGAATTTTGACAAATTCAAAGGGGCAAACGATACACTTGGTTTCCAGATGAAAAGTGTTGGTGAGGTAATGGGCATAGGCAGAAGTTTTAATGAAGCTATTCAAAAAGCCTGTCAGAGTTTAGAAAACAATGCTGTTGGTTTAGGTTACTATGGTAAAAGCCTGATGCATGCAGATGATCTGCTGGAGTATATTAAAACACCGAAATGGGACCGCATCTTCCGTATTAAAGATGCGTTGATGGCGGGCATATCTGTTGGCACTATTTCAAAAGCAACAAATGGTATTGACAGATGGTTTTTATACGAGATTCAAAAAATCTGTAACCTGGAAAAAGAAATGGCCAAATATGACCTGACTGATCTGCCGCTTGAATTATTAAGAGAAGCAAAAGTGAATGGTTTTAGTGATGAGCAGATAAGCCGTATTACTGAACATGGCGATGAAGAAGATGTTTACAATAAAAGAAAAGCGGCTGGTATCACCCGGGTTTATAAAATGGTAGACACTTGTTCCGCTGAATTTGAAGCCAGAACTCCCTACTTCTATTCTACGTTTGAAGCCCCCTCCGACTCCCCACAAGGGAGAGGGTTGGTTTCCAACGAGAGTAAAGTTTCTGATAAAAAGAAAATCATTGTGCTGGGTTCTGGACCTAACCGTATTGGCCAGGGAATTGAATTTGATTATTGCTGTGTGCATGGTTTGCTGGCCATCAAAGAATGCGGTTATGAAGCTATCATGGTGAACTGCAATCCTGAAACAGTAAGTACCGATTTTGACATGGCCGATAAATTATACTTCGAGCCGGTGTATTGGGAACACCTGTGGGAAATAGTTGAACATGAGAAGCCTGAAGGAGTGATTGTTCAGTTGGGCGGGCAAACAGCCTTGAAGTTGGCAGAAAAACTTCATGAAAAAGGAATTAAGATCATGGGTACTTCTTACGATAGTATGGACATAGCCGAAGACCGTGGCCGCTTTAGTGACAGGTTGAAGGAATTAGGAATTCCATATCCTGATTATGGCACAGCCGAAGGTGTAGATGAAGCTATTGCTGTTGCCAATAAAGTTGGCTATCCTGTTCTTGTTCGTCCGTCGTATGTATTGGGAGGACAGAGAATGCGTATTGTTTTGAATGACGAGGAAGTGGAAAAAGCAGTAGTAAGTTTATTAAAACATTTACCGGGCAATAAGATATTAATCGATCATTTTCTGGACCGTTGCCAGGAAGCTGAGATAGACGGTATTTTTGATGGAGAAGATTTTCATGTGATGGGTGTGATGGAGCATATAGAACCGGCTGGCATCCATAGTGGTGATAGTAATGCCGTGTTGCCCGTTTTTAATCTTACGCCATTGATTGTTCATACCATGGAAGAATATGCAGAAAAGATAGCCAGGGAATTAAAAATATTGGGGCTGATCAATATCCAGTTTGCCATTAAAAACGATAAAGTATTTGTAATAGAAGCAAATCCAAGAGCCTCCAGAACTACTCCTTTCATTGCCAAAGCCTACCAGATCCCTTATTTGAATGTAGCCACCAAGATAATGATGGGAACACACAAGCTTAAGGATTTTATTTTTGAAAAAAAATTAAATGGGTTTGCTATTAAGGAACCAGTGTTCAGCTTCGATAAGTTTCCGGGAGTAAATAAACAACTGGGACCAGAAATGAAAAGTACCGGTGAAGCCATACGATTTATAAAAGATTTGAGAGATCCTTACTTCCGGCAGTTATATAAGGACAGGAGCATGTATTTGAGTAAATAATACTCCAAACCCCCTATCCTTCGATTAATCCGATAGCTATCGGGTCAGGAGGACTTTATAATTTAAAGAACAAATTGATTGTCTTTTTTGTAGAAAAATTATGGACAACGAAATCCAATCTCTCATCCGCCGGATAGAAAATGTAAACAGCGGTGAGCCTTGGTTTGGCCGGGCCGTTTATAGCATACTGGAAGAAGTAG
>JBKJLR010000091.1:0-2656 GCA_046596865.1 Chitinophagaceae bacterium | reverse complement strand
CGGAAATTTAACCCGGCTGAAAGTCATGTAAAGGTTCCCCAGGTTGGGTGGAATACTATTTATAATCTTCAATCAGGATTGTTTAAACATATCCCTGAAAATAGTTATTCTTATTTTGTCCATGGTTATTATGCTGAAGAAAGCCAATATACCATTGCAAAAACTGATTATGTACTTCCATATAGTTCCGCTGTACAAAAAAATAATTTTTATGGAGTCCAGTTTCATCCCGAAAAAAGTGCAACCATAGGCGAACAAATCCTAAAAAACTTTTTATCCCTTTAAAATGACAATCATTCCTGCAATAGATATAATAGATGGCAAATGTGTGAGGCTTACAAAAGGAGATTATTCTCAAAAGACCATTTACAATGAGGATCCGTTGGAAGTAGCCCGGCAATTTGAAGATGCCGGCTTAAAAAGATTACATCTCGTTGACCTTGATGGGGCCCGTACGGGTGACGTAAAGAACTGGAAAATATTGGAGAAAATTGCTGGAAAGACAAAACTGGAAATTGATTTCAGCGGGGGTATCAGTACACAAAAAAACCTGGAAATTACTTTTGATTCTGGTGCTGCTTATGCTTCTATCGGCAGCATTGCTGTAAAAGATGAGTTTACTTTTTCTGGCTGGCTCCTTGCTTTTGGTGCTGATAAATTCATTATTGGTGCAGATGTAAAAGAGGAAACTATAGTGATAAAAGGGTGGACAGAGAAAACAACCATAACTGTTTTTGAATTAATTGAAAAGTATAAAACGAAGGGAGTAAAACAATTTTTCTGCACCGACGTAAACAAAGATGGCTTGTTGCAGGGACCTGCCCTTGACCTGTATAAAAAAATCATTAATGAGCATCCTTCCATTGACCTGATTGCCAGTGGCGGTATTGCTACTATCAAAGAACTGCAAGAGTTGAGAGAAGCAGGTTGCAGCGGAGCGATAATCGGCAAGGCCATTTATGAAAATAAAATTTCATTAAATGATTTAAAAAGGTTTGTTTAAGATAATGCTGACAAAAAGAATCATACCCTGTCTGGATATAAAAAACGGTAGAACTGTCAAAGGAACCAACTTTATTCAGCTACGGGATGCTGGCGACCCCGTGGAACTGGCAGTCCGTTATTGTGAAGAAGGAGCAGATGAATTAGTTTTTTTGGACATCACTGCAACCACTGAAAAAAGAAAGACCATGGCAAAATTGGTCAGAGAGATAGCTACGCATATCAATATTCCATTTACCGTAGGTGGCGGTATCAATACCATCGAAGATGTAAGTGTATTACTGGAAAATGGAGCCGATAAAATATCTGTCAATACATCCGCCGTAAAAACCCCTTTGCTAGTTGATCAATTATCCAAAAACTTCGGTAGTCAGTGTGTGGTAGTTGCTGTTGACACTAAAATTATAAACGGCCAATGGACGGTAGTAACACATGGAGGAAGGAGTGCCACTACCCTATTAACAACTGCCTGGGCAAAAGAGGTCACGGCAAGAGGTGCCGGAGAAATTCTACTGACATCCATGGAACATGATGGTACTAAGAACGGGTTTGCCATTGACATTACAAAAGAGATTGCCAGCATGGTATCGGTTCCCGTCATTGCTTCTGGTGGTGCAGGCAGCATGGAACATTTCATTGAAGTATTTCAAACGGCCAATGCCGATGCAGCCCTGGCGGCCAGTATTTTTCATTTTAAAGAGATAGCTATTCCAGATCTAAAAAAATATTTAGGAAACAATAAAATACCTGTAAGATTATGAACCCTGATTTTTCTAAATACCCCAATGGACTTGTTCCTGTTATTGTCCAGGACCATGATACACAAAAAGTGCTGATGCTTGGCTTTATGAATGAGGAAGCATTTAATAAAACACAGCAAGAAGAAAAAGTAACTTTTTTTAGCCGCAGTAAGCAAAGACTTTGGACAAAAGGAGAAACTTCCGGGAATTATTTATGGGTCAAAGAAATATTGAACGATTGTGATAATGATACTTTATTAATAAAGGCAACTCCTGACGGACCCGTTTGCCACACCGGTGCTGATACCTGTTTTAAAGAAAATAATACATCATTTAGTTTACAAAAGTTAGAACAGTTGATTGCAGATAGAAAAAAAAATCCAACAGATTCTTCTTACACATCCTCCCTTTTTGCAAAGGGCATCAACAAAATGGCCCAGAAAGTGGGTGAAGAAGCCGTAGAACTGGTAATAGAAAGCAAAGATGATAATGAAGAAAAATTTCTAAATGAAGCAGCCGATTTACTGTATCATTATCTTGTTCTTTTGCAGGCAAAAAGTTGCACATTAAAAGATGTAATCAATGTCTTGGCTGAAAGGCACAAATAAACAGTCAGGCTAATGGAGTAATCCAATTCTCTTCAAATACAGCGGTCTTTTATAGTCCAAAAGTAACAAGCGAACATCTATGGATAAATGTCAGGCTGAGTTTATCGAAGCCTTATAATCACCCTTCGATAAACTCAGGGTGACAGTGTTATTTTAATGTCGAATTGGTATTATTCCGATGTCAGGCAAGTTATAAAAAAGGGACAACCCAATTTTTTTAACTGGAGTTGCCCCTGGTGGAGGCGACCGGAGTCGAACCGGTGTCCAAACATATTCGCCGAAAGCTTTCTACATGTTTATTTCATT
>JBKJLR010000356.1:0-6057 GCA_046596865.1 Chitinophagaceae bacterium | reverse complement strand
ATGGATGCAATGATTAAAACAACATGCCAGATCTTTATTCTCTTCATAATTTGAACAAATATAGTAAGAAAGCTGCAAGCCTTTTGGTCAAAGAAACCATAAAAGTGCTAGCTGGGTTTGTATTTTGACTTATTTGTTAATTACTACAAACCTCCTTTCAACTCATTATCATTCTTCAAAATACACTCTCTTTACACGTTGAGAAATACCGGTCATGATTTCATAAGGAATTGTATTAGCCCATTCGGATACCAACTGAACCGGAATCTGTTTTCCAAAAATAATAACATCATCGCCTTCCTTCACCCCGGGAATATCTGTAATATCTATCATAAACATATCCATGCACACGGTGCCTATAATGGAAGCCATTTTCCCATTAACCCAAATTTTTCCAACGCCATTTCCTAATCGCCGGGGATAGCCATCTGCATAGCCCATTCGCACAGTAGCAATAACCGAGTCTTTTTCTATAACTCCTTTGCGATTGTAGCTCACTGATTCCCCCTTTTTTAAATACTTCACCTGCGCTATCGTGGACTTTAATGTGGCAACAGTTTGCAAATTTAATTTATCAGATCGGGTGCTGTCAACTCCATACAAACCAATACCCAACCGTATCATTTCCATTTGTAATTGCGGATGCCGGATAACTGCAGCTGAATTGGCTAAATGACTAAGAAAGGGGTAACCTAATTTTTTTTGTAATTCTTTTATGGCCAGTTTAAAAAGTGCAAACTGCTGAAGTGTAAATTCATCCTGGATTGCTTCTTCGCTGGCCACTAAATGTGAAAAGACGGTTTGCACTTTAAAAGAGTTTGTTGCTTGCAAAACCGATGACAATTTCTCAACCTCATCAATCGCAAACCCCAAACGGTTCATCCCTGTTTCTATTTCGATATGAACAGGATAATGTTGCAAACCCTGCTGCAACAAAAATGTATTGAATGATTGTAACAACTCAAAAGAGTAAAGCTCTGGCTCCAGGTTATTTTCTACAATTGCTTCAAAGGCATTTTCTTCCGGGTTCATTACCATAACAGGTAATGTAATACCGGCTTTTCTCAACTCCACTCCCTCATCTGCATAGGCCACACCGAGATAATCAACTTTATGATATTGTAAAATTCCGGCAATCTCTGCCCCGCCGCTGCCATAAGCAAAAGCTTTTACCATAGCCATTACCCTGGTAGATGGCAGTAGTGTTTTTTGATATTCCTTCAGGTTGTGTACAATAGCATTCAAATTGATCTCCAAAACTGTCTGATGTACCTTTTCTTCCAGCAACTGTACAATCTGCTCGAAGGCAAAAGTTCTGGCTCCTTTTACTAAAATAGCCTCCTCCTTAAACTGGGAAAACCGGTAGTGCTGGATGAATGATTCAGTATTTGGAAAATATTCCTGTGAAATTGATGATGCAGTAAATGCTATTGGCAGGAACTTTGAAATTTTTTCACCTATACCAATCACTTTATTGACAGAATGATTTTCCAATGTGCCGGCTATCCTCTTGTACAGTTCGTCGTCAGTAAGTCCGCTTTGCAAAAAATCAGACAGGATAGCCGTCTTTTTTTCGCCGCTATTTTGCTGATCAAGAAAACTTAATGCAATCTGCAAGGAACTCAGGTCGGCACTATAGCTATCGTTGATAACAGTACAATGATTAATTCCTTTTTTCAACTCCAGGCGCATATTCACCGGCATCAGCAATTTCATCCTGCCTTGTATTTTTTCATTATTATAACCTAACATCTGCATTATCTGCCAGCAGGTAATTGCATTCTGAACTGATGCATCATCAATAAATGGTATAGCAATTGAAATGGTTTTGGTCGTTTCTTTATCATCTCTTGCATAAATGATAGTAGTACTGCCTTGTCTTTTTATCTCAATAATTTTCAGTACTACAGGATGTACAGCATTCCTCAACAAAATGCTTTTTTCAAACTCTTTTTGTTTGACAGATGTAAATCCCTCACTATGTGCTTCGCCGATATTTGTCAATACTCCTATTGTTGGCCGGATAATGTTCTCCAGGTTCTCCATTTCACCGGGTTGCGAAATTCCGGCTTCAAATATGGCTAAGGTGTGCTGCGGATTCATTTGCCACACACTTAGCGGTACGCCTGTTTGTGAATTATAACTTTTGGGGCTTCGAACTATATTGTAGTCCTCCTGCAATAGTTGGTACAACCATTCTTTCACAATAGTTTTTCCATTGCTACCAGTAATACCAATGACGGGGATGTTGAAATGCTGGCGGTGATGTGCTGCCAACTGCTGCAAAGCATCTACGGTGTCCTTTACCAAAAAAAAATTAGCTTCCGGATATACTTCCGTATTAATTTCCTGGCTAATAACAAAATTTCGTACCCCCTTTTTATATAATTCAGGAATAAACTGGTGCCCATCCCTACGAATGCCCTTTATAGCAAAAAATAAAGAAGAGGTGGGGGAATAGATTTTACGGCTATCCAATAAAAGATGCTCAATAATAGTATCATTGACAACCGCTTTCCATGCGTTAATAATACTTGCAATATGGCTGACTGGATAGCTCAAGTTATTAACTTTATTACTGGCTTTCGTCCGTTACATCGGCCGGCTCGCCTTTCTTCTGCATAAAAATGGAATAGAAAATAGAACCGGAAATGCAAACCAGGATTACTCCCAGCGAAATAATTACTTGTGTTTGTTTATCTATCACCTTGGTTATCCATGTTTCCAAAAGCATTTTCAGTCCGATAAATACCAATACTATAGCAATACCCTGCTGCAAATAATCGAATTTGCTGACAGCACCACGAAGAAGAAAAAACAAAGAACGAAGACCCAGCACTGCAAAGATGTTGGAGGTATAAATTACCAGTTTATCCCTGGAAATACCCATTACCGCCGGAATAGAGTCTAAGGCAAACAAGAGGTCTATAGCTGCCAGCATCATCACCACTACAAATAAAATAGTATAAAATTTTTTACCGTCTTTACGTATCACATACTTACCATCACCATCATGTGATACTAAAGGCAACACTTTTGTCATCCATTTATATAACCTGCTTTCTTCAGGTTTAAATTCTTCATCATCCGAAGCGGTAAACATCTTATATCCCGTATAAACAAGAAAGACTCCAAATATGTAGAGAATCCAATGAAATTTTTCTACCAATGCCACACCCACTGTAATGAAAATAATTCTGAAAACAATCGCCATTAAAATACCGGCCAGCAACACCCGGCCATAATTTTTTTCTTTAACGGAGAAAGCCGAGAAGATAAGGATAAAGACAAAAATATTATCGATACTAAGGCTCCACTCGATCAGGTAGGCACTGAGATATTCTAAAGCAAGGACTTGTCCTTTTTGAGTCCACATAAAAACAAAGAAAGCCAGTGCCAGACCCACCCAAAAAAAAGTCTGATATAATGCCTGACGGATCGTAATTTTTTGTCCTTTTTTGCTCAGCAGCCCCAGGTCAAAAACCAATGCAATAATTAAAACAATTGCGAAAACGATGTAAGTGATCTGGTCAGTTGTCATCGATAGAATTTGTAATACGGTGCAAAGATAGCAGGGAAAGAAGGAGACGAAACAGGTCAGGCAGAGTATTTCCGCTTTCTTATCTGCTGGTAAACCCATCCGAACAATAACACCAGTAAAATGGGTAATCCAATATTGATGAATTGCCAGGTGGTTTTTTGGGCAATTACTTTTTGTGAATCAAGCAGGCGGAGTACAATGTCTTTATTCCTTATTTGAATAAGGCCAGGCTTGTTCACCAAATATTCCAAACAATTCAATAGAAAATCCCTGTTGGCAAACTGATACTCATACTGAGAACCTAGGGTGTAAAAATTCAATCCCATCGGCAACGGGCCATCTTTGGGAGAAATGTCATTCATTACTATATCGCCATCCCCCACGACAATCATTTTATTGTCCTGTTTACTCATATCTGTAAATGATGAGCCCGATGCCGCAATACTATCTATTTGTGATTTGGATATCTTGTTTTTGAACAAGGAATTGAATTTACCTTCTAACAAATAAGCTACGGGTATGCTACTTTTTTTAAATTGAATGTCTTCGGGTACATTTTTGTTTTCGTTCAGACTGATAAGTGCCGGTGTGCTTATTATTCTTGAATTGGAAGAAGATGCCAGCAGAACAGTTTTTTTTACTCCCTGAGCAGCTATCGTATCAATTGAATTAACAAACCTCGCCGCTATCAACCCGGTGTTCTTATTAATAGTATGATTGCCGGCCGATTCAAACAGTGGATAATAATTCCAGTGGACAAATTCAAATTGCGGAGTTTCGGTATTACTGTTTACAGCAAGCGGTATAAAGTCGCATTGCAAGTCCATCACCAGGTCTGTATTGATGCGAACGCCATACCTGAAAAACATATCCGTGAGGTTCAGGTTTCTGTCAAATGCTATTGTTTCCGGTTTATACCGAAGACTGTCCTGTTCGGCAATCAGGTTATCAATAAACCACAACACTTTTCCGCCCCGCATGATGTACTGATCTATTTTTAGTTTGGCTTCTTCGGTAAACTGTGCTGTGGGTTTTACGATAAGTAAAACCTTAAAGGTGTCGGGAATAAACTTTTGGTCATTAATATTAAGTGTAAAGAGCTGATAATCCTTTCGCAGTGTTTGCTGCAAATCAAATGTTTTGTAGTCCGTGGGCTCACCATTTCCGGTTGAGTAGGCAACCAATGGTTTGGCGGGGTTCACCAATCCATCCAATGTTTTGGCAAACTGGTATTCCATTAATGCCTCAGCACTGTTTAATTCCTGCGCACCAATAGCTCTTTTGCCGCCACCATACAAATTTACCAGGGCCTGCCTGTCTTTATATTTCATCAACGCTACAGGATATACTCTTTTGCTTTCCTGACCTGCTTTTACCTGCACCGTCAGATTGATAGCATTAGCTCCCATACCCACCAATGTATCCTCATATCCTTTTCCACTTTGTTCCGGTATTTCATCCTGGGGAGAAATAAAACGGTAATGGATTTTAGAACCATTGCGGTCTTTCATCAATCCCAAAAAATCTTCGGCACTGTTGGCCAGTTTTTTAAACCCTGCCGGAAACTCGCCTTTTAAAAAAACATCTATTTGCACATCGTCATCCAGATTGCGTATCAAGTCTTTTGTTGTTTTACTCAATGTGTATCTTTTCTCTTTTGTCAAATCAAACCGGGCATGAAAAGCAGAAGCGAGGTAATTGACCGCAAATAAAACCACCAGCAGCAACAGCCACCATAATTTTGAACTAACTATTTTTTCCATGCCTCGTCGCATATTATTTTTTTCATTTCCCCTCTGCTTACGGGAGAGAGAAGGTGAGGTTATCGTTTTAAAAGGTTGCGATTTGTAATAACAAAAAACAGAAATATCATACTGAGAAAATAAATTATATCTCTTGTATCAATCAATCCACGGCTGATGCTGCGATAATGAAAATCGATGCCGAGCATTTCTACATAATAATCCGGGCCGTTACTCAATGCCGGTAATTTACTAATGGCGCTAAAGCCATAATACAACAAACCACACCCGATAAGGCTAACGATAAATGCCACCACAGCATTGTTAGTAAAACTGCTGCTGCAAATGCTGATGGCAGTAAAAACCGCCGCCAGGAAAAACAAACCGATATACGAACCCACAGTAGCTCCCATATCCAGGCCTTCATTGGATGAGAGACGCTGGATAGAAAAAATGTAAACGATAGTGGGCAATAAAGCAATAACGACAACAATAAGATTACCGAAATATTTACCGCCAATGATCTGTCCACGGCTTAATGGACGGGTTTGCAATATTTCATAAGTGCCGGTTTTAAATTCTTCAGCAAAACTGCGCATTGTAATGGCCGGAATCAATAACAAAAGAATCCAGGGGGCCAATTGAAAAAACCGGTCGAGGGTGGCATAGCCAAAGTCAAGGATGTTATCATCAAAAACAAAGAGAACCAGCCCGTTTACGAGCAGGAAAACGATGATGGCAATATAGCCGGTAAGGCTGCTAAAAAATTGACGG
>JBKJLR010000217.1:0-8495 GCA_046596865.1 Chitinophagaceae bacterium | reverse complement strand
CGGGAAGCTCCCCTCCAACCGATCATCGGGTTTTCTTCTTTTGGCTCAAAATGATTTCCGCCAAGGAGGTTATAATATTCATTGCTTTTAAAATCAGAAAACCGGACTATTACTTTATTGGGATAAAAAGCAGCAGCAATTTTGGCTACACCATAAGCCAGTTTACTTACAAAAAAATCTTCTTCATTCTCAAACCCTGTAATTCGTTTTTGAATTTCGGCACTTAGTGCAACATCATTCAGTTGTTTGTGCTGCATCAGGGCCAGCGGATGAACCTGTATATAATTGTTTATAATAAATTCTTCTCTTGCCAGTCCTACACCTTTATTAGGTAAATGTGAAAAATTAAAAGCCATAGCTGGCGACGCCACATTCAGCATCAATGGTGTTTTGATCTCAGGTAATTCATCCAGATTCACCAGCTCTTTTTTAAATTTAATTTCTCCGCTATAAATCAAACCAATATCACCTTCGGCACAGGAAGCAGTAATCAATTGCCCATCGGACAACAATTCTGTTATATTGCCCGTACCAACAATAGCAGGCACGCCTAATTCTCTTGCTACAATCGCTGCATGACAGGTACGTCCACCTTTGTTGGTGATAATGGCTGATGCTTTTTTCATGATGGGTTCCCAATCAGGATCTGTCATATCAGTAACCAGTACATCCCCTGCTTTGAACTCATGCCCTTCCGTTACCCTCTTATCCAGGGAAAAAAGAATATTTACCTTGCCGGAACCTATTTTATCACCTACAGAAATTCCTTTTGCAATTATTTTATCTGCCCGGTTTTCATCATCAATTTTATATTCGGTAACCAGCCGATGATTTTTTTGTGAATGAATCGTTTCAGGGCGGGCCTGTACTATAAACAATTCTTTGCTTAATCCATCGATGGCCCATTCCACATCCATGGGTGTCCATTTATTCCTGATCCTTGTATAATATTCTTCAATCTTTACTACCCAATCTGCCAATTTCAATACTGTATTTTCTTTCAGTGCAAACCGTTTTTGCATCACTTTCTCCACCGGGATAATTTTTACTCGTTCATCCGGATCATCACCATATACCATCATCTTATCCTTATTACCCAATTTTTTTTCGATGATAGAATTAAATCCTTTCTTTAATGCGGGTTTAAAAACAATATATTCATCCGGCGACACCGAACCCTGTACAATTAATTCTCCCAAACCAAAAGATGCACTGATAACTACAGCATCTTTAAATCCGCTTTCAGTATCAATAGAGAATGCTACTCCGGATGCACCCAAATCTGAACGTACCATTTTTTGAATACACACAGAAAGACCTACAGCAAAGTGATCGTATTTAAAACTTTCCCGGTAACTGATCGCCCTATCCGTAAATAAAGAAGCAAAACAATTACGAACCGAATCTATTATTGCAGCAGGGCCACGGACATTGAGATATGTTTCCTGCTGACCGGCAAAACTTGCATCGGGTAAATCTTCTGCGGTGGCTGATGAACGAACAGCAATATCGGTTTCCTTCTGATCATAGTCACCGGATAACTTATAATACTCTTCAATGATCTGGCTGCTTATCTCCGGTGGAAACTTACTATTGCGCAGTAATTGACGTATCTGCAACCCACCCCTGCGTAATGATTCGATACTATCGAAATCAATACCGTCGATGGCTTCTTTAATAGAAGCATCCAATGTATTAAAACGGATAAACTCACGGTAAGCTGCTACAGTGATAACAAAACCATTGGGAATATTGATGCCCAGTGCAGTAAGGTGTTGAATCATTTCTCCCAGTGAGGCATTTTTACCACCAACAGTTTCTACATCGTTGATGCCGACTTTATTTAAAGGAAGAATAAAAGTTTGCTTGCTCATTTAATATTTCTGAGTTTTATTGTATAGCTTTTAAAACAATTTCTTTTAGTTTTTCTATAGGCACTCTCTCCTGCTCCATTGAATCACGGTGACGAATGGTAACCGTATTATCTTCTTTGCTCTGGTGATCAACCGTTACACAAAAAGGAGTTCCAAGTGCATCCATCCTTCTGTATCGTTTACCAATTGCATCTTTCTCTTCATAGAAACAACGAAAAGAGGATTTGCAATCTTCCAGTATAGATCTTGCTATTTCAGGCAAACTATCTTTTTTAATTAATGGAAATATTGCCAATTTAATCGGTGCCAACTTTGCAGGAAATCTCAATACTACCCGGCTGTCTTGCTTATCGTCTTTTGTTAAATCCTGTTCTTCATAAGCATGGCTTACTACTGCCAAAAACATCCTGTCCAAACCAATTGACGTTTCAATTACATAAGGAATATAATTGCCGTAAGGTTTGCCAGTAGCGGGGTCAACATCATTATCGAAATACTGCATTTTCTTTTTGCTGTATTCCTGGTGCTGCTTCAAATCAAAATCAGTTCTTGAGTGAATTCCTTCTACTTCTTTAAAACCAATTGGAAATTCAAATTCAATATCACAGGCCCCATCTGCATAGTGAGCCAATTTTATATGGTCATGGAACCGATATTTCTCTACAGGCATTCCGAGATTTTTATGCCATTCTAATCTTATTGTTTTCCATTTCTCATACCATTCTTTTTGGGTACCGGGACGTATAAAGAATTGCATTTCCATTTGCTCAAACTCCCGCATGCGAAAAATAAATTGCCTTGCTACAATTTCATTCCGGAAAGCTTTACCGATTTGTGCAATCCCAAAAGGAATTTTCATCCTTCCTGTTTTCTGTACATTTAAAAAGTTAACAAAGATGCCTTGTGCTGTTTCGGGACGCAGATAAATTTTATTATCCTCACCATCAGAAGAAGCAGTAGAACCAAACTCAGTGGAGAACATAAGATTAAACTGTCTTATATCGGTCCAGTTAGATGTGCCGCTGACAGCACATTTTATTTTATTTTTCTCAATTAGTGCTTTTAATCCTGCGAAATCATCTTTAGCAATTAAGGCCTCCATGGCTGCAATCAGTTCATCCGCTTCTTTATCTTTTCCTTCTGTCTTTAATGTTTCAGCATGTCCTTCTATCAAATGGTCTACCCTGTACCGCTTCTTACTGTCTTTATTATCAATCATCGGGTCGTTGAAGTTGTCAATATGACCTGATGCTTTCCAGGTGGTGGGGTGCATGAAGATGGCCGCATCAATACCTACAATATTATCCTGCAACTGCGTCATGCTTTTCCACCAATAATCTTTAATATTTTTTTTCAATTCGCTACCCATCTGGCCATAGTCATACACGGCCTGCAGCCCATCATAAATTTCACTGGAAGGGAAAATAAAACCGTATTCTTTGCAATGAGAGATAATCGACTGGAATTTATTACTGTCTGTTGCCATAATGGCGGCAAAAATAAGCCAGAACGGTGATTTGCAACAGCAAAAGATTTATAACAAAGCGTTTATTTTGTGTCGTGGGAAGGCACTTCAATTACCGTTTTTTCTTCCGGCTGCTGCTGTATTGACTTTTCTGATTCTACTTCAATCTGCTGTATCCATACTGCATAATTATTGGGATAAATACGGGAGCCTTTGTGTACAGCATAGGCATGAGTAAAGGCTGCACCAAAATATAATATCATAGAAGAATAATATACCCATAACAAAATTACAATAACAGAACCAGCCGCACCATAGGCAGAACTCATCCTGCTATGTCCCAGGTAGTAACTGATAATAAATCTGCCCCCCATAAATAAAAAAGCAGTTACACAAGCTCCAACCCGTACATGCTTCCATTTAATACGGGCATCGGGTAATACTTTGAAAATGGCGGCAAAAATGACGGCGGTAATCAGAAAGGTAAAAACGATATTTAGAATATAAACTATAAAAACGGTCAATTGCGGATACTTTTCCGTCAGGCTATTCAAAAAATAATCCATCCCCCCATTAATAATTAATGAAACAAGTAAGATAAACCCCATCGTAATGATCATAGAAAAAGAAAGCAGCCGGTTAAAAATTAATTTTAAAATGGCAAACCCCTTTTTTGGTTTTGCTTTTAATCTCCAGATATGATTTATTGAGTCCTGAATTTCACTGAATACACTGGTTGCGCCGATTACAAGAGCAACCAGGCCGGTAATAGTGGCCAAATTACTATCTGAACTCATGGTCGCATTACGAATTGCTTCCTGAATATCTGATGCGGCAGACGATCCTACAAATCCCTCAATCTGGTGATAAATGGTTCCTTCTACTGCCTCACGACCAAAAAACAGATCACTAACCCATATAATGATAATGAGCAATCCAGGTAATGCGAAAATGGTGAAAAAGGCCAATGCCGCACTTAACTGCAAAATATTAAGTGCAAAAAAGTCGGCAAAAGAATGTTTCGTTATTTTCCAGGCACCTTTGATAGACATATAAATATGCAATTTAAAATATTATGCCAAATAACTTCTACCTCAATTTCTTATTATCAAGATGCCTCCTGGCGTCCCGGCTGGTCTTTTTTTCAAAATTCTTTTCTAAAGCCACAGTCAAATTAACCCCGGTTTGATTGGCCAAACAAATTAATACCCATAAAACATCTGCCATCTCGTCTGCCATGTCTTTATCCTTGTCGCTGTCTTTAAATGATTGCTCGCCATATTTACGAGCCATTATACTAGCCAATTCTCCTACTTCTTCGGTAAGGATAGCCATATTTGTCAGTTCGTTGAAGTAACGAACTCCTGCTGTTTTTATCCAGCCGTCCACTTGTTGCTGGGCTTGTTGAATTGTCATAACAAAAATTTTACAGTATGTATTGCAATATAGCATGATTACTGGCGTTAAACATTCCCGTCCCTACTGAAACCAGTAACCAATTCCTTTAAAAGATTAAATGTATTCTATGATGCTGTATATCCGCAGGCTAATGGCCTTTGTGTTCCTATCCTTTTTTTTGATTGCTTCGCAAGCACAACCTGCCAGCAATGAGCTAATAAAAAAAGAAATTAAACCCTATAAACTGCTTACTTACGGCAGAAAAATCACTATCAAAAGCACCAAAATAATAAAACAGGTAATGCTTTGGACAACCGGAGGCTACCGGGTGGTTGAGCAAAAGGAAATTAATAATAATTTTCATGTGTTGAACATTCCCGTGAACCAGAAAACTTTTTTCCTGATGATAGGTTTGAGTGACGGAAAAATTTATACAGAGAAGATCGGGATAAGAGAATAAGCTAAGAGAAAATTTATAGATGACTTCTATTATCGCAAAGTCCTAAAGAGTAAAGAACCTGGCACCAATTCCTTTAACTCATTTTCTCTTTTACTCTCTTAGGTTATTCTTTATTCTTTGTATCAATCACAATGGTTACAGGTCCTTCATTTAGTAATTCTATTTGCATGTCCGCTCCGAAAATTCCCGTTTTGATCTGCTTTCCCAGGTCAGCAGTCAATTGCTGAATGATGCTATTGTACAGAGGAACCGCAATATCAGGTTTGCTGGCTTTGATATAAGAAGGACGATTGCCTTTCTTCGTGGAAGCATGCAGCGTAAACTGGCTGACCAGCAGGATATCACCATTATTATCTATCACCGACTTATTCATCACCCCTTCGTCATCATCAAATATGCGGAGGTTAATGATTTTACCGCTTAGCCATTCAATATCTTCATAAGTATCTGCATCTTCCATTCCTATTAACACCAACAGGCCTGTTCCGATCTGTGCATGAACTTTTCCATTAATGGTTACGCTGGCTTTGCTAACTCTTTGAATAACTGTCCGCATTGTCCGTAATTTTGTTTTACAAATGTAATAGCTGGAACATGATTGACATTCGCAAAGAAATATCTTTTCAAACTACCCGCAGCGGTGGCAAAGGCGGGCAGAATGTAAACAAGGTGGAAACGGCTGTCATTGCATCTTTTCATCTTGATTCTTCCCAATTATTATCGGATGAACAAAAAGTATTGTTGAAAGAAAAATTATTTACCCGGATAAGTATGGATGGTTATTTACTGGTAAAATCCCAGACCCATCGCACCCAGTTAGCCAATAAAAAAGAGTCTGTTGAAAAATTACATGAGCTGATCAAAAAAGCATTGGAAAAGAAAAAGGCCCGTATTGCTACTAAAGTCACCAAAGGTTCAAAAGAAAAAAGGCTGGAGTGGAAAAAAAGAAAAGCTGATATTAAAACGGGCCGTCAGAAATTTAGAAAAGAGGAGTATTGATTTTCTCACCTGGATACCCGGGCTAACGAATATCTTTTTAACTCTGTGGCTTAGTGAGAAATAAATTAGTAAATTACAAGTTCAATTGAACCCTGTGCGAAAAAGCTTTTTGACGATATCGTTTCTCATAAGTATAGTTGTGTTTTCCTCGTATTTATTGGGCGCCTGTAAAAAAGATCAGAATACAGGCAACCTGGAGTTGCTGGAGCAGGAAATTCCCTCTGGCTTTCCATCACCTGTTTACACTTTCCAGGATAATCCGTTGAGTAAAGAAGGTTTTGAACTCGGCCGAAAATTATTCTATGACGGCCGCCTTTCTATTGATAACGATCATCCCTGTTCCTCCTGTCATCAGCAAAACGCAGCCTTCGGCACTTTTGAACATGACCTTAGTCACGGTGTATTTGATTCACATACTTTTCGCAATGCCCCGGTATTGTTTAACCTGGCCTGGAGTCCAAAGCTCCACTGGGATGGAGAATTTACTTCGTTAAAAGATGAAGCAGCACAACCCATTACCGGCCACATTGAAATGGGTGAATCTTTTGAAGGGGTAATCAATAAAATAAAAGCCGATCCGGCCTACAGAGAATTATTTAAAAAAGTTTTTAGTTTTCCTTTTATCCGGCCGGAATATATTTTAAAAGCATTAGCCCAGTTTACCGGGTATATGGTTTCTGCTGATTCAAAATATGATCGCTATAAAAAAGGAACAGCAACTTTTACCGCACAGGAAGACAGGGGATATCAATTGTTCAGAGCCAATTGTGCAACCTGCCACCCCGAGCCGATGTTTACCGATTATAGTATCCGTAATATTGGCTTGCCGGTAGATAATCTTTTGAAAGATTATGGTCGGATGAGAATCACCGGCAAAAAAGAGGATTCGTTGAAGTTTAAAGTACCTACACTACGCAACACTTACATCTCCTCCAATTATATGCATGATGGCAGGTTCAATACCTTGCTGCAATGTATTAATCATTACCGCACCGGTGTACAACAAAGTCCAACACTTGACCCTTCGCTGATAAAAGGAATTGCTCTGACCAATTCACAGGCTACCGATCTCACTGTTTTTCTCCGTGCATTAACAGACTCGGCATTTTTAATTGACCCAAGGTTTAAACAACCGCAATAAAATTAATTGGTTCTCCTTTTACCAATCAATGTACCCAGGCTTTGTTTTTGATTCTCAATATCTTTCTGCGTATTTTCCTGGTCAATGTTATTTTGCTGCAATTTTTTTTCAAGGCTAAGCTGATCGGATTTTAAATCCTTCATTTTCTTTTCCGCCTTCGCTACTATTTCCTCCTGGGCTTTTATCTGCAGTTCAAGATTAGCTACTTCGATATCAGGCAGCAAATTATTCAAAAAGGATTTGGCGCTGCCAATATCATAAGCATCCATTTTACCAATGGCGTTATCATCACCTTTCAGCATGATCATGTAAAGCACCGCATCTTCACTTTGCTTCCTGCTTTTACGTTCCACTTTTAGGATATAATCCATTTTATCCCGGCTGATGTCAGTTACGTATGCATTTTTAAATACGATGAACCCCCTGTCCCTGTTCAAAATACCTTTTTCTTCTTTAGCCTTATATCCTAATCTTTCCATTTTTTGTACCATAGCATTTTGTACGGCTTCAGGCGGATACGCATAATCGATCGCTATGGCGGCCTGCTTTTTCTTATCATACTGAATAGTGCCTTCATAAGCCTGTGCCCATGCAGCAGCCGAAATAAACAGGGTAGTAATAAAAATCAAAGCGAACTTCTTCATAGTTTTTAATTTGACCATAAAGATACAGCAAGAGCCAAAAGCGTTGCAAATGCCCTGATAAAAGCCGGTTGGTTCTCTCAGATTCGTTTTTTGCCTGCGCAACTACTACTTTTGTCATGCTTTAGCTGCTGCAAACGTCCGGAGAAATCAGGCGAAAGCTTTGGCAGGCAAAGCACTAAATTTCCAATCCTTTGAGCGGTATAAAAAAACTAGCGGGGCAAACATTGTGGTATGGCGTACCTACCATTGCCAGCCGTTTTTTAGGCTACCTGATGAACCTTACCTTGCCACTCATTTTTGCACAGCCTTCCAAAACTGCCGACCTTACCCAAGTATATGCCATCATTCCTTTTTTAAGTGTGTTATTTACATATGGGCTTGAGACGGCGTACTTCCGTTACTCGCAAGAGCTTGACCAGAAGAAATTATACAACACCCTTTCTATTTCGCTGATTGGTTCCGCCATTTTTTTTACTGCCCTCCTTTTTATTTTTAAAGGCAATATTGCTTCCTG